>NZ_JBHXFA010000075.1:29010-34680 GCF_042724175.1 Streptomyces sp. NPDC127084 | reverse complement strand
ACATCCGGGTTCAGGAGGCGGCGGGCTCGTCGCGGTGGATCACCCGTGAGCGGGTCAGCAGCCTGCCGTCCACCCGGACGAGGACATCGTCGACGGTGAACGTGGGCTGGAAGCTGACGCTGCCCTCGCGGTCGGTCTGGGTGACGAGGGTGTAGTACGAGACGCGCAGGAGGTCAGCGTCCGCCTGGTCGACCTCGATCAGGATGTGGCCGAACCAGTGGCGGACGGCGATGCCCTGGTAGCGCGGGAGGTTCGCCTTCATCCCGGCGATCATCTCCTCGCGGCCCTGCTGACGGTGGCCACCCGCGTGGACGACCTCTCCGTCGTCGGTGAAGGTGTCCGCGAATCCCTCGATGTCGAGGGCGTCGACCCGGCGCATCTGGTGGGCGTAGAAGGTCTGGACCTCGGCGTAGACATCTCCGGTGACCTGGTGCCGGAGTGTCCCGACCGGCTGAGGCATGGCAACTCCTCTCGAGACGCTGCCCTCATGGCCGCGCGACTGGGCCCAGGCTGCCGAACGCACCTTCAGCACCAGTGGAGACCGGCTCGGAGCCCCCGTCGGTGGGCGGTCGTCCGGGCTTCCGCCTCAGCCGACCGTCTTCAGGAACCGGGCGGCGACGGGCCCTGCGTCGGCACCCCCCGAGCCGCCGTCCTCGATGAACACCGCCCAGGCGAGGTTCCGCTTTCCCTGGTAACCGATCATCCAGGCGTGGGTGCGTGGAGGGTTCTGGTCTCCGTACTCGGCCGTACCTGTCTTCGCATGCGCCTCGCCCGGGACATCCCGCAGCACCCGGGCGGTGCCCTCGGTGACCGTGGCGCGCATCATGCCGCGCAGCGCGGACAGGACTGAGGGGCTGAGCCGTTCCGCCGCATGGTGCTTGTGCTTCACGGCGGCGGGCACGAGGAGCGGCTGCCGGAAGGTGCCGTCCTTGACGGTCGCCGCGACCGACGCCATCACCAGAGGCGAGGCCTGGACCCGGGCCTGTCCGATGGTGGCCGCGGCCTTGTCGTTGTCGCTGCCTGCGACAGGGACGCTGCCGTCGTACGTGGCGACCCCGACGTCCCAGGGGCCGCCGCCGATGCCGAAGGCCTGGGCCGTGTCGTGCAGCGACGCGTCCTTCAGCTTGGTGCGGGCGTTGACGAAGAAGGTGTTGCAGGACCGGGCGAACGCGTCCGTGAGCGTGGCACCGCCCGGCAGACCGAACCGGCCGTGGTTCTCGAACCGCTGCCCGTTGACATGGGCGAACACCGGGCAGTCGACGGGATCGGCCGGGCGCATGCCCGCCTTCAGCAGAGCGGTGGCGGTGATGACCTTGAAGGTGGAGCCGGGAGGATAGCGCCCCTCCAGCGCGCGGTTCATACCACCGGGCCTGTTGGCGGCGGCGAGGATACGACCGGTCGCCGGATCGACCGCAACGATGGCCGCGTTCTTCTGTACGCCGTCCAGTGCGTCGGCGGCGGCTTCCTGGATCCTCGGGTCGATGGTGGTCCGTACGGGCACTCCGCCCTTGGCCCCGCTGTGGTCGCGGATCCCCTTCACGGCGCGCCCGGAGGCACGGTTCACGACCACCACGGATTTCATGCCGGCGGCTCCACCGGTGAGCTGCCGGTCGTAGCGGGCTTCGAGGCCGGAGACCCCCTTGCCGCTCTTCGGATCGACCAGCCCCACGATCGAGGGTGCGCGCAGGGTGTCGCCATGGGTGTCGAGCACGGCGGCACGTGGCCGCGTTTGAAGGGCCAGTGTCTGTCCGGGTGCGAGCTCGGGATGAACCAGCGGGGTGGTGAACTCCACCTCCCACTCTCCCCTTTTGTCTTGCCCGCCTTGCCCTCCCTGCTTCAGCAGGAGCCTGGCCTTCGACTCCCAGGTGTAGCGACCCGCGCCGGGGATCGTCATGGCCACGGTGAACGGAATACGAACCTCCCGGCTTCCCCGCCTGGTGCCCTTCAGCGCCCTCAGCTCGGTCTTCGACGGCTTCAGGTTCGTCATCACGGAGGTGATGAGGGACTCGGCATAGGCGGGAGTTCCGGTGTACGTGCCCGCCCGTTGGGCTGCCCCCGCCTCCCAGGCGTCGAGGAACCCCTGGAAACGCTCGGTGGCGGCCCGTACCTGGGAGTCTTCCGGGTGGACGACCAGGGTGGTGTAGGCCCAGAAGCCGGCTCCTGCCAGGGCCACGGGCGCCACCACGGCGGCGACCGCGGTACGCCGTCGACGCGACCGCCCGCGCCCAGACGGAGAGTAATCCCGGTAAACGCTGCCGCGTGCCATGCGCGCATCCTAGAGTGATGATCCACTCACCCTCCGTACCGTCCCGCGATGTCGGCGACGCCTTCCCTCCGCCCTTGCAGCGGGTTGACCGCCCCGGAAGCGGTCGGCAGAGGTACCATCCCTCCCTGGCTTCGGGGGTCCGGCACGGACCGCGTGGGGATTGAACGCTGGAGGAACCACATGGCATCCCTTTCCCGGCCGGGTGTGCTCGCACGGCTGGCCGAGCTGAGCCGTGACGCATCGCAAGACCAGGGCGGGGCCCTGTGGCGGCTCGCGGCAAGCGGGCGCCAACTCGACGCCAATGTCGTACGGCTGCTGCCGGACACCCATGTCGCCGAACACGTCGAACCGACCCTGGATGTACTGCTGTACGTCACCGCGGGCGGCGGGCGACTACTCATCGACGGTGAGCGGCAGGACGTCACCGAAGGCTCGGTGGTGTGGCTCCCCCGCGGTAGCCGCCGGGCCCTGTACGCCGGACCGGAGGGCCTCGTCCAGCTCAGCGTCCATCGCCGACGTCCGGGGCTGGCCATTCAGACTCCCTCCGCGGACAGGGCGGAGGGCGGTGAACGCGCCTGCCTGCTGGACCGCGTCTGCCCGGAGTGCGGACGCCTCGCCCCGGAGTCGGACGCACGCTACTGCAGTCGCTGCGGAGAGCGACTCCCCGACACGGCCTGACCAGTCCCGGCCACGGTTCGGTTCGGTTCGGTGGGCTGTGGTCACATGAGCGAGGCCCCTGCAACGAGCACGAACGAAGCCAGGGCGAGCCCGGTTCGAACAGCGTGAAAGCGGTTCCACCTGGCCTCGAAGGCCGCACGCGCCTCGGACGCCGGCGCACCCACGGAGGATGCCAGCGCGTTGTTGAGGGGGATGTTCCCGGCGATCGTGACCAGATGATTGAGGGCGGCGCATACCACCCCGACCACAAGCAGCCATATCTGTCCTGCCGACCGACCCTGGGTCGGTACGGCCAGGGCCGCCACCGGAAACACGATGACGGCCAGAAAGACCGCCAGGAACACAGCCCGTGGCACCTCCTCGTTGACGCGTCTCATGGCTGCGACGAACTGCTCGTCCGAAAGCCTTGCCAGCGCGGGCATGATCCCGGTCTGGAAGATCAGCAGAAAGCCCGCGTAAAGGCCGGTGGATACGACGGCGAAGGCAAGAAGCAAGGAGGCCATGCCGCACATCATGACGGCCCCGGCGCCCCGGTGCAGCGGTCTCCCACCCAGCGCGCAGCCGGACCGGGTGGACGCCGACCGGGGCCGGCACCACCCGGCACGTCAGGCACCAGTCGCCGTCGGGCACCAACCGTCAGACACCGGGCCACGGCCCAGTGCTCTCAGACACCAGCCGTCAGGCATCGGAGCCCAGGCCTGCCGTCTCGGACACCGGTGGTCACTGCGCCACCAACGTGGCCGCCTGGCCTATCGACTTCGCCAACTGTCGCACTGACGCGTCCTCCGTCGCCCTCGCCAGGCCTCCTGACCGTTCGGCGAGCTCACCCAACCGGGGAGCACCGGGTGTCTCCACACCCCTTAGGGCTTGGGCGAAGTACGCGGCGGCGGCACTGACCCGCAGCCGGAGCGCCGTCTCCGTGGACCAGAGGTCCCGGTTGAGCGCCGCCGCCTCCAGCGATCCGGTCGCCTCGTGGGGTGCCCTGGTGCGGGGGTCGAGCCAGCGCACGGTGGTGGTGGCGATGTGTCCACTCGCCCCCGCACGAAGCCGTACCGCGTAGAGCGCCGTCACCGTGTGCCCCGGCCCCACCTCACCTCCGTCCACCCGGTCGTCACGGAAGTCCTCGTCTGCCACCTCCCTGTTCTCGTATCCGATCAGCCGGAACTCCTGCACTGTCTGCGGGTCGAACGCGACCTGTGCCTTGGCGTCTCGGGCCCGTAGGTCCACATGGGCGGGAAGCTGGTCGACGAACACCTTCCTGGCCTGCGCGACCGTGGACACGTAGGTGGTGTGTCCGTCGCCCCGGTTGGTGAGCCGCTCCATCAACTGGTCGCCGTAGTCACTGCCCACACCGACGCCGAACAGCGTGATCCCGTACTCCCGGCGCGAGGTGTCAATCCGCTCAAGGATCGCGTCCGCGTCGGTGTCACCGGTATTGGCCAGCGCGTCGGACAGCAGCACCACCCGGTTGTTGGCCCCCTTTCTGTGCCCCTCCACAGCGACGTCGTATCCGGTGCCGACACCTGCCCCCACATTGGTGGAGTCGCCCGGTTCAAGGTCGTCGATGATCTGGTGGACGCGATCCCGCCGACCGCCGAGCCGGGTCATCGGCAACCGGGTCTCTGCCTCGCCGCTGAACGTCACCAGCGCGATCGAGTCGTCCTCACGCAGTTGGTCGGTCAGAATGCCGAGACATTCCCTGACCAGGTCGAGTCGTCCGGGTTCGGCCATCGACCCCGAGACATCGACAACGAACGTCAGTGCCGCCGGGGGACGTTCAGCGGTGCGGTCGGAGCTGCGGGTGGCCAGCCCCACGCGCAGCAGCGACCAGTCCTCCCCACCTCTTCCTCCCTTCTCTTCCTGGTTAGCTATCCGGGCGCCATCCATGGCCACGGTGAAGCCGTTCCCCTGGGGGCGCGGATAGTCCTGCCGGAAGCTGTTGACGAACTCCTCGGGGCGCACCGCGGCGGGGTCGGGCAGCCGCCCCTCGGCAAGTGCGCGTTTGGCGTACCCGTACGACGCCGTATCCACATCGAGTGCGAACGTGGACAGGTAGTCGGCGGAAGGCGCGAAATCCCGCTCCACGTCGCTCTTTTGCTCGCCTTCCCGTCCCCCTTCGCCGTCACCCTCTGCCGCGCCTCCTCCTCCGTCCGGTGGCACCGGAGCCGGCTGCCCGTGCTCGGCCCGATGCGCCCCGTCGCCTCGGGAAGCCCGGTCGGCCTGTCCACCCGCCCCGCAGCCGGTCAGCAGCACGGCCCCGGCAAGCAACGCGACAAGCGCTCCCCGGCTTGTCCGTGCGCGTGCCCGCGCGGTCACTCGCGGCGCGGTACTCGCTTGATATGCCCTTGCGCAGAGATGCATCCTCAGCCCCCTGGATCGTCAGCACTGTGCATGTGACGTTCCGGAAGGCGAGTTGGAGCATGCGAACGCGTTGCGGATGGATATCAAAGCGGCAACGGCGGACCACGCCGGCCTCGCTCACCGTGGCGATAGGTTCTGCGCCGCGGCACTCGGTCCATGTGTCGGCCCCTCCTCTCCTTTGCCTTTCTTCGCCGGCGCCCAGCCCCCGGCTCTCGGTCCCAGCTCCCCGGCGGCCGACTCCCGCCGATCGCGCCTGCCTCTCCAGACTGGCGGCGGGAAGGGCCGGATGGAAGCGGGGGGGGGGGGGGGGGGCGGCGCCGGACGGGGGGGGGGGTGGGGTGGTGTGGGGGGTAGTGTGAGGGTGG
>NZ_JBHXFA010000075.1:0-29000 GCF_042724175.1 Streptomyces sp. NPDC127084 | reverse complement strand
CGCCAGGCGCTCGCGCGCGCGCGCGCGCCCCCCCGCCCCCCCCCCCCCCCCCGGCGGGGGGGGGGGGGGCGGGGCGGGGGGGGGGGGGGCGCCCCCCCCCCCCCCCCCCCCTGAACTGGGGCTTGTCACGATGTGCAGTCACGTGAGTACATGGAGTGGCACGGCACCAGGAACGGGGGTGGTCGGTCGTGCCGCATGTCATCACGAGGCTCAGGCGGCCTGTCGCACGCAGGCCTGTCCAGCCCGAGACGCTGGGGCTCGGTCGGCCGCTCCGGGGCGTGGATGAGGTGAGCACGGCGTTGACCGGGCTTGTTCAATCCGCTCGCCATGAGCTGCTGACGTTCGACGACCCGGTGAACTCACCTGAGGTTCCAGAGGGTTTCCGCGCGCTCGCCGGCGCGTGTGTCCAGGCATCGCTGATAGCGGCGATAGAGCGGGCCGTCGTCCGCCGTATCGTCCCGCGTCACGCGCTCCCGCAACTGCCCCCGCCCGAACGGCTGGGCGGTCAGGCGCGTATGACGGACTCCATCCCGTTCAAGCTGGTGGTCGCGGACCGCAGTGCGGCCGCGCTGCCGCTCGATCTGCGGCTGCATTGCAATGGCCTGCTGCTCATCCGTGACCCTGTGGTGGTCCAGGCGTTGGTGCGCACGCACCAACGCTGGTGGGAAGCGGGCGACGAGATCCAGGCCGTCGGCGAGGACTCCATGCCCGCCCATCTGCGCCCGGTGCTGGACGCCTTGCTGGCAGGGCTGACGGATGAGGCAGCCGCAGTCCGGCTCGGTATGTCGGGCAGGACATACAGCCGCCGAGTCGGTGAGCTGCTCACCGTGCTGGGCACGACGAGCCGCTTCCGCGCGGGGGTGGAAGCAGCCCGCCGTGGCTGGATCCGAACTCCCGGTGCCCAGGTCGGGGTCACAGGGGAACAGGCAGTGACGGAAGAGGGGAAGAGGTGATGGCCGTCAGGACACGATGTCCTTGCGTGCGAAGCCACGGAACGACAGAGCGATCAGGACCACGGCGTAGGTCGCGGACACGGCCGCGCCCTTCACCATCCCGCCCCATTCCAGCTGCGGTTGCAGTGCGTCCACCCAAGCGAACTGCCAGTGCGCGGGAAGGAGGTCACGCCAGGATCCAAGCGCCGTGACCGCGTCCAGGACATTGCCGATGATCGTCAGTCCGACCGCACCGCCGACCGCACCGAGTGGCGCGTCGGTCTTGGTCGACAGCCAGAAGGCCAGCCCGGCCGTGACCAATTGGGAAACAAAGACGAAGGCGATGACCAGGGCGAGCCGTGGCAGTGCGGCGGAGATCGCCAGGGAGCCCCCGGTGGGCAGCATCAGCGGCCCCCAACCGTAGGCGACCGTGCCCGCCGCGAGTGCGACAAGCGGCAGCAAGAGCATCGCCCCGGCGCTGAGAGCCAGCGCCACGGCGAGTTTCGACCACAGCAGCCGCGCCCGGGGCACCGGTGCCGCGAGCAGATAGCGAAGGGAGGACCAGCTTGCCTCGGACGCGACGGTATCCCCGCAGAACAGGGCCACCGGTACCACCAGCAGGAATCCCGCCGAGACAAAGAGGCAGGTGGCAGCGAAGTTGGCACCGGACGCGGTCGCCGTATCCATGAGATTGATCCGGCTGCCACCACGGCCGTCGTCGCCGCCCGGCGATCCTCCGATGGCGAAGGCCGCGATCAGGATGAACGGCAGGGCCGCCAGGACCGCGCCCATCACCAGGGTGCGCCTGCGCTTCAGTTGACGGACGGCCTCGACGCGTAGCGGCAGGGTGCGCCGTGCTCGATAGCCGGGGGCGGTGGTCCCGGCCGGCTCGGTGTGCACGGGGTGCGCGGTTCTCATGCGGATGCCCCTCCGATCAGGGTGAGGAACGCGTCCTCCAGACGCCGATGCGGGCCGACACCGGTCACCGGCACCTCCAGGCGTACGAGTTCGGCGATCAGCGTCGCGGGGCCCATCCCGTCCAGGCGGACCAGCAGCCCGCGGCCGTTGTCGGTGCGTACGGCGGACACCACACCGGACAGGGAGGCGATCTTCTCCACGAGCGGCTCGCATACCTCTGCCGCGGTGGTCACCAGCAGGGTGTCACCCGCACCGGTGATCTCCGCGACGGGGCCGGTCTGGACAAGCCTGCCGCGGTCCATGACCACCAGGTCGGTACACGACTGCTCGACCTCGGCCAGGAGATGGCTGGAGACGATGACGGTACGGCCCCCGGCCGCGTACCGGATCATCACATCCCGCATCTCCCGGATCTGTGGCGGGTCGAGTCCATTGGTCGGTTCGTCCAGGATCAGCAGATCCGGCAGACCGAGCATCGCCTGGGCGATGGCGAGGCGCTGCCGCATACCCTGCGAGTAGGTGCGTACGGCACGGCCCAAGGCATCACCGAGGCCCGCGATCTCCAGTGCCTCGTCGATATGTGAGTGCTCGGCGGGGCGGCCTGTGGCCCGCCAGTACAGCTCAAGATTCTCGCGTCCTGACAGATGAGGGAGGAAGCCCGCGCCTTCGACGAAGGCACCGACACGGGAGAGCACCGGTGCGCCGGGCCTGATGGCGTGGCCGAAGACACGGATCTCGCCTTCATCGGGCGTGATCAGGCCCATCAGCATGCGCAGTGTGGTGGTCTTTCCCGCACCGTTCGGTCCGAGGAGACCGAGGACCTGGCCCTTCTCGACCCGGAAGGACAGGTCCCGCACGGCGTAGCGGTCGGCGGACTTGGCGTAGCGCTTGGTCAGCCCCGTGATCTGGAGGGGCACATCCGCGAGTCCGGGGTCGGGCGCCGGTGCGGTGGTACGGCGCCGGGCGGTGAGCAGCAGCACCGCGGCGGTGAGTACACCTACGGCGGGCAGTCCCCACACCCACCACGGCAGCGCGGCGGCCTGGGTGCTGACGCCCGGCGCGGTGGGCACGGTGAGCGGTCCGGCGAGCGAGACGGCGTAGGCGGCGGGGGCGGCCGGCGAGGCGTAGCCGAGGTCGGTGGCGGCGATGACCAGTCGGAGCCGGTGGCCCGTCTCCACCTCGTGGTCCACCGCGGGGAGAGAAAGCTCGACGGTCTTTCCGTCCTTGGCGCCGTCGATCCGGATGGGAGCGACGAGTTGCGCGGGCAGTACCTGACTGCGTCCGTCGGGTCCGACGTCGTACACCTTGGCGAAGAGCACCGCGGCTCCGCTGTCGGATGTCACCGTCAGGCGCACCGTGGGCGAGCCCGTGATGGTCAGCGGACGGCTCAGCGGTCGGGAGTCGAAGCGGGCGTGCTGCCCGGGGAAGTCCATGGAGAGCCCGGCACCCAGGGAGGTAAGTGAGGACAGCTGGGCGAGTCCGCCTCCGAGACCGGGCAGGGTGGAGATCCCGGGCGGGCCCGCGCCGGCCGGGTTGCGGAAGATCTGGGCCCGGCCACCGAGTTCGATGGCACGGCCACCTGCGTGCAGGCCGGGATATCCGGCGGCGGTGGCACCGCGCAGGGTGGCCCGGCCGTCGGTCGAGTCGATACCTCCCGCGCGGCTGACGCGGAAACCCGGCCCGATGTCCGCGGTGGTGTCGCCCTTCAGGTGGCGGTCGAACCAGGCGGAGACGCGGCGCTGGACGCGCGCGCCCTCCATGTCCCCGCCGTCGTGGCCGCCTGCGATCCAGTCGATGGCGACGGGTGCGCCGTTCCGCTTGATCGCCGAGGCCATCTCATCGGCGTGCCCGAGGGGGAAGAGGGAGTCGTACCGGCCCTGCACGATCAACGTGGGCACCTTGATCCGGTCCCCGACGGCAGACGGGCTGCGCGCTTCCAGCAGAGCGCGGGCCGCCGCGTCGGGCGTGCCCGAGGTGGCGACCCGTTCGTACATCGCGCACAGCACCGGCTGGAAGCGTCCGCAGGCGGCCGTCCCCGACCGCGGTGGCGGGGCACCAGTGGCCGATTGGGCCGTGCCCATACCGCCGGTGGTGAAGAAGATGCCTGCCCACAGCTTCTTGAAGACGCCATCGGGGAACAGTGCGTCGGCAAGGTTCCAGTAGGTGATCTCCGGCGCGATCGCGTCGACCCGCTGGTCGTGTCCCGCCGCGAGCAGCGAGATCGCACCGCCGTATGAGGCCCCGCTGACGCCGACGCGTGGGTCACCCTCGGCGTCCAGGCGAACATCGGACCGCTTGGCGAGCCAGTCGATCAACCGGGACACGTCCTTGACCTCGTGGTCCGGGTCGTTGAGGCCGATCTGCCCGGTGGACGCCCCGAAGCCGCGCGCGGACCAGGTCAAGACCGCGTATCCGTCGCGCGCCAACGCCTCTGCCTGGCCTCGCACCGAGTCCTTGCTTCCTCCGAAGCCATGGCCGAGCAGTACAGCGGGCCTGCGAGCGCCGCCTTGACCGGCGGTGAAGTACGAGGTGTCGATCCTCGCCCCCGGCATGCTCAGTACCTGGTCCTCACGCTGCACCGACGGCATGTCGTCGGACGCGGCCGCCGTCCATACGCCGGCGCCGCTGAGCACGGCCACAGCGGCGATGCCCGCGAGCCATCGCCTTCGTCCCCGCCCTTGGCGCCGAAGCACGGCTGCCCGCCAGGGAAAGGGAAGTCGGATCGTCATGGTGGAACCCTAAGCGGACCCGCGTCGCACCGACGGCCGCCGCCGGGCGGAACTCGGCGCCCTCCTCGGGTCGTACCTGGCCGCGCCCCCGTACACCAGGCGCGGTATGCCGGGTCTCGCGCCCGCACCCAAAAGCGGAATAGATCCATCCGCGATGTCAGGCGATGTCCACCAAAGTGCGCACGACCCCCCGGCATTGATTCCAACTCTCCAGTAACAACCCCTTGTACGACCGATCAGCGCACGCCAGTCTGTCCCGCACATCCACGGAGCCACACGGATGTTTTGTCGTGTCCCGATCAAAGAAAGGCGCACGAGATGAGATTCCCTGTCCGCCGGTCCATACGGACGGGCGCGGCGCTCTCCGCGCTTGCCCTGACCACCGGCCTTCAGTTCGCCGTCACCCCCACCGCGCAGAGCGCGTCAATCGGCGATCTCCGTCTCGCCCCCACCGCAACCGCTGTGCAGAACAGCTGGATCGTCGTCCTCAAGGACAGCCGGACCCGGGTCTCCGACCTCGCCGCCGAAAGAGGCGTCACTCCCCTGCGCACCTATCACTCGGCCCTCAGGGGCTTCACCACCACCATGACCAAGGCGAAGGCCGCCCGACTGGCCGCCGACCCACGTGTGGCGTATGTCGAGCAGAACGCCGTCCTCCGCCTCAACGAGACCCAGGCGAAGGCGCCCTGGGGCCTCGACCGCATCGACCAGCGCGCACTGCCCCTGTCCACGACATACGGCTACGGCACGACGGCGTCGAACGTGAACGCGTATGTCATCGACACCGGCATCCGCACCTCGCACAGCGAGTTCGGCGGACGTGCGAGCGTCGGGACGGACACCGTCGGCGACGGCCGGCGCGGACAGGACTGCCAAGGTCACGGCACCCATGTCGCGGGAACGGTCGGCGGCAGGACCTACGGCGTCGCCAAGAACGTGAAGCTCATCGCCGTCCGTGTGCTGGACTGCGAGGGATCCGGCACGACGGCGGGCGTCATCGCCGGAGTCGACTGGGTGACCGCGCACGCCACCAAGCCCGCGGTGGCCAATATGAGTCTGGGCGGCGCAGCCAGCGACTCGCTCGACAACGCCGTGCAGCGCTCCATCGCCTCAGGCGTCAGCTACGCCATCGCGGCAGGCAACGGCAACTTCCTCGGACTGCCGGCCAACGCCTGCTCCTACTCCCCCGCTCGCGTCCCCGAAGCGATCACCGTGGGGGCCACGGACAACGGCGACCGGCGGGCATCCTTCTCCAACTTCGGCAGCTGCCTGGACCTCTTCGCACCCGGTGTGGGCATCACATCAGCCTGGAAGGACAGCGACACCGCCACCGGCACCATCTCCGGCACCTCGATGGCCACCCCGCACACCGCGGGCGTCGCCGCCCTGTATCTCGCGAACCATCCCACGGCAGCCCCGGCCCAAGTCCGGGACGCACTGGTGAGCGCGGCAACAAGCGGCAAGGTCGCCGATCCGCGCTTCGGCTCGCCGAACAGGCTGCTGTATTCGCGGTTCTGACGTCACCCCTCCGGGCGCACCAGATGCCCGAGGAGCTCGCCCCCGGCCGGGTAAGGCAGTTCCTTGGGCAACAGCCGCCCGGCGCCCTCGACATCCCCGGCCCGCACCAGCCGGTGGATGTCGTGGGCGAGCGGCGTCACGTCCTCGATGGCGACGGTCCATTCGTCCGCGTACCGCGCCGACGCCGCACCCCCGAGCCCCAGCTGGAGCGAACGGTAAGGCAGCGGCGCGAGGCGCAGATCACGCTCGGGGTCCCACTGCACCCGGGCCGGTGCCTGCCTCAACTGCCTTTTCCACTCGGCCTGGCCGCTGTGGAGCTCCGGTACGTAGTGGGACAGGCAGGCGTGGCGCAGCGCCCATTCGAAGCCCACTCGGTCGATCTCGACGGCCAGCACCGTCTGCTGGCCCTCCTTGGCTCCCCAGCCGCAGCGGTACATCATCCACAGGAACGACGGCTTGATCCATGTCATCCGGTCGCGCTTCCACGCGGCCGGGAAGCGACCGTCGCGGACCGCGGGAATGCCGATGGCCGGGTCGTACGCCTGGTAGACGGTAACCGTGGAGGCGGTGTGGACGGCACGGATCTGGTACTTGGGGACGGTCATGGGCGCCGAACCTACCGTCTGAAGATCCGCTGGTCTCCCCGATTAGTCGAGTAGTCGTGCACCGTCGATCGCAGGGCCGCGCCTCACTGAGCAGCCAGCGGCCGGTACGGGAGGATCCCGTACCGGCCACCTGGCGAGCACCGTCAGCGGTCAGTGGTTGCGGGGGAAGCCCAGGTCCACGCCGGCCGGGGCGTCGGACGGGTCGGGCCAGCGGGTGGTGACGACCTTGCCGCGCGTGTAGAAGTGCACACCGTCGTTGCCGTAGATGTGGTGGTCGCCGAAGAGGGAGTCCTTCCAACCGCCGAAGCTGTGGTAGCCGACGGGTACCGGGATCGGCACGTTCACCCCGACCATGCCGGCCTCGATCTCCATCTGGAAGCGCCGCGCGGCGCCGCCGTCGCGAGTGAAGATCGCGGTGCCGTTGCCGAACGGCGAAGCGTTGATGAGCGCGACGCCTTCCTCGTACGTGTCGGCGCGCAGCACGCACAGTACGGGCCCGAAGATCTCGTCGCGGTAGGCGTCGGAGTCGGTGGGAACCTTGTCCAGCAGCGACAGGCCGATCCAGTGGCCGTCTTCGAAGCCTTCGACCGTGTGGCCCGTGCCGTCCAGGACGACTTCGGAGCCCTGTGCGGCAGCGCCGCGGACGTAGGAGGCGACCTTGTCGCGGTGGGCCTTGGTGATCAGCGGGCCCATCTCGGAGGCCGGGTCGTTGCCGGGGCCGATCTTGATCTTCTCGGCGCGCTCGCGGATCCTGGCGACCAGTTCGTCACCGATCGAACCGACCGCGACGACGGCGGAGATCGCCATGCAGCGCTCGCCCGCTGAGCCGTAGGCGGCGGAGACAGCGGCGTCCGCCGCGGCGTCCAGGTCCGCGTCCGGGAGGACCAGCATGTGGTTTTTGGCGCCGCCGAGCGCCTGGACGCGCTTGCCGTTGGCCGCTGCGGTGGTGTGGATGTGGCGGGCGATCGGCGTGGAGCCGACGAAGGAGATCGCCGCGATGTCGGGGTGCTCGAGAAGGCGGTCCACCGCGACCTTGTCACCCTGGAGGACGTTGAAGACACCGTCCGGCAGACCCGCCTCGGCGAGCAGTTCGGCGATCTTCAAGGCCGCCGAAGGGTCCTTCTCGCTCGGCTTGAGGACGAAGGTGTTGCCGCAGGCGATGGCGATGGGGAACATCCACATCGGAACCATCGCGGGGAAGTTGAACGGCGTGATGCCGGCGACCACGCCGACCGGCTGGCGGATCGCGGCCACGTCTACCCGGTTCGACACCTGGGTGGACAGCTCGCCCTTGAGCTGGGTGGTGATTCCGCAGGCCAGTTCCACGATCTCCAGACCGCGGGCGACCTCGCCGAGCGCGTCGGAGTGGACCTTGCCGTGCTCGGCGGTGATCAGCTCGGCGATGGCGTCACGGTTCGCGTCCAGCAGGGCACGGAAACGGAACAGGATCGTGGTGCGCTGGGCCAGCGAGGACGTACCCCAGGTGGCGTAGGCGTCCTTCGCGGCGGCGACGGCCGCGTCGACCTCGGCCACGGAGGCGAGCGCCACCTCCCGGGTCACGGCACCGGTCGCCGGGTCGGTGACCGGTCCCCAGTTGCCGGACGCGCCCTCGACGATCTTGCCACCGATCCAGTGGTTGACGTGCTTCGTCATGGTGGAAAGCTCCTTCAAGTCCTTCAGAGATGGCGGCGTCGGGCTGCGACCTGGCGGTCGTACTCCTGCCGGGCCTCGACCGCCGACGGTCGGGTCGCGGTCTCGGCCACAGGAACATCCCACCACGCCTGGGCCTGCGGCGGGCCCGACACAGTGTCTGCCGTTTCGGTCTCGGTGTAGACACATGTGGGACGGTCTGCCGCACGGGCCTCGGCCATGGCTTCCCGCAGGTCACGTACGGTTTTGGCGCGAATAACTCGCATTCCCAGGGATGCCGCGTTGGCTCCGAGGTCAACGGGGAGTGGACTACCCGTGTAGCTGCCGGTGCCGGGGGCGCCGGCGTCCGGGGACTCCCGGTAGCGGTAGGCCGTGCCGAACCGCTCGGCACCGACCGCCTCGGACAGGCCCTCGATGGACGCATACCCGTGGTTCTGGAGGATCACTACCTTGATCGGGATGTTCTCCTGCACCGCTGTCACGATCTCGGTGGGGTTCATCAGATAGGTGCCGTCGCCGACCAGAGCCCAGACCGGCCGGCCCGGAGCCGCCATGGCCACACCGATCGCCGCGGGGATCTCGTATCCCATGCAGGAGTACCCGTACTCGACGTGGTACTGGTCGCTTGAACGGCTCCGCCAGAGCTTGTGCAGATCGCTGGGGAGCGAGCCCGCCGCGTTGATCACGATGTCGTCCTCGGTCACCAGGCTGTCGAGTACCCCGAGCACTTGAGGCTGGGTGGGGCGGACCTCCTCGTCGCGTGCTTCGTACGCGGCGTCGACACGCCGCTCCCAGCGTTCCTTGCCGCTGGTGTACTCCGTCTCGTAGCCGTGCTCCACACGGTGGCCGCGCAGGGCGGTGGTGAGCGCTTCGAGTCCGGTACGGGCGTCGGCCACCAGGGGGAGAGCGGCCAGCTTGTGGGCATCGAAGCCGGTGATATTGAGATTGACGAAGCGGACCCCGGGGCGGGTGAAGAGAGTCGAGGACGCGGTGGTGAAGTCGGAGTAGCGGGTGCCGGCGCCGATGACGAGGTCGGCGGACCGAGCCAGCTCGTCGGCGGTCGCGGTTCCCGTGTGCCCGATCCCACCGACGTCGGCGGGATGGTCGTGGCGCAGCGAGCCCTTGCCCGCCTGGGTGGAGGCGACGGGGATGCCGGTGGCTTCGGCCAAGTCCTTCAGCGCCTCCTCCGCTTCACTGTGGCGCACCCCGCCGCCCGCGATGATCAGGGGCCGGCGGGCGCCTGCGATGGCCCGGGCGGCCTCGGCCAGCGCCTCCGGGTCGGGCTGGGGGCGGCGTACCCGCCAGACGCGCTCGGCGAGGAACTCCTCCGGCCAGTCATACGCCTCGGCCTGCACGTCCTGCGGCAGTGCGAGGGTGACCGCACCTGTCTCGGCGGGGTCGGTGAGCACCCGCATGGCGGCGAGGGCGGCCGGGATGAGCGCCTCGGGCCGGGTGATCCGGTCGAAGTACCTCGATACGGGACGCAGGGTGTCGTTGACGGAGACGTCCCCCGCCTGGGGGACTTCCAGCTGCTGGAGCACAGGGTCGGCCGGGCGGGTCGCGAAGACGTCGCCAGGGAGCAGCAGCACGGGCAGCCTGTTGATGGTGGCGAGGGCCGCGCCGGTGACGAGGTTGGTGGCGCCGGGGCCGATGGAGGTCGTGACGGCCTGGGTGGAGAGCCGGGCGCACTGGCGGGCGTAGCCGACGGCCGCGTGGACCATGGCCTGCTCGCTGCGGCCCTGGTAGTACGGCATCTCAGGGCCGCTCTCCAGCAGGGCCTGACCGATCCCGGCCACGTTTCCATGGCCGAAGATGCCCCAGGTGGCACCGATCAGCCGGCGGCGGTGGCCGTCGCGCTCCGTGTACTGGCGGGCCAGGAAGGCGACCAGCGCCTGGGCGGTGGTCAGGCGGCGTGTGCCGGCGCGGGGCGTGATCGGTCCCGTGCTCATCGGTAACCCTCCGTGTGGTCGGGGTGGAAACAGATCCGCCATTCACGCTCCGGGCCCGGTCCCGCCATAACGTTCAGGTAGTACATGTCATGTCCCGGCGCGGCGATCGACGGACCGTGCCAGCCGTCCGGGACGAGCACGGCGTCGCCGCTGCGGACCTCGGCGAGCAGATCCGTTCCCCCCGGGCGCGACGGTGACACCCGCTGGTAGCCGAAGCCGTGCGGTCCCTCGATCTCGAAGTAGTAGATCTCCTCCAGTCTGGTCTCCTCTCCGGGCCGGTGCTCGTCGTGCTTGTGGGGCGGATACGACGACCAGTTGCCCCCCGGCGTGAGCACCTCGACGGCGATGAGGCGGTCGCACTCGAAGGAGTCGGCGGCGGCGAAGTTGTGCACTGTGCGGGCACAGCCGCCGGTGCCGCGGTGCTCGACGGGTACCTCCGGCGCCGGGCCGTAGCGGGCCAGGAGCCGACGCTCGCACTTCGCCCCTGCCAGGGCGAAGCGGCCACCCGCGCCGGAGGTGATCCGTGCGTGGACGTCACGCGGTACGTAGGCGAAGTCTGTGACGCCGGCGAACACGCTTTCCCTGCCCCGCAGTTCCATGGCCCGGTCCTCGACCTGCACCGCACAACCGCCACTGAGGGGGAGCACGATCCATTCGCTGTCCCCTGCGCCCAGCAGATGGGAACCGCCTGGGCTCAGCTCCAGAATCCGCAGGGCGGAGTAGCCCCATCCGGCCGACCTGGGATCGATGTCGAGCACATACGACCCCGCGGCGGCGGTCGCTGCCCGCACATGCCGGTCGGGGGGCGGTGAGTCGCCGGTGCCGCGCCCGGTCATGGCGCCGCCCGGAAGGACTGGCCGGACAATCCGCGCTGTGTCTGGTCCGCTGTGGGTGCGGGGCAGGGCTCCGGGTTCGGTGCGCGCCCTTCGAGCAGGGCTTCGACCTCGGGCGGATAGGGCATGGCGGAGGAGCAGGCGAGCCGGGAGGCGACGATCGCACCGGCCGCGTTGGCGAACCGCATGGTGTCCTCCAACTCCCATCCGGCCAGCAGTCCATGGACCATCGCGCCGCCGAACGCGTCACCCGCGCCGAGTCCGTTGACCACGTCAATCGGCACGGGTGGCACCTCGGCGGTGGTTCCGTCCCGGTGCAAGGCCAGTACACCCTTGGGGCCCTGCTTCACCACGGCCAGCTCGACCCCGGATTCGAGCAACGCGCGTGCCGCGGCGTATGGTTCGCGCTCTCCTGTGGCGATCTCACATTCACCGAGATTGCCGACAGCGACGGTCGCCCGCGCGAGGGCCTGTGCGTACAGAGCGCGCGCCTGGCCCGGATCGGTCCAGAACATGGGCCGCCAGTCGAGGTCGAAGACGGTGACGGCCTCGCCGGTCCCGGACTCCGCGCGATGCTCCAGCGCGGCGAGGGTGGCCGCCCTGCTGGGCTCGGCGCAGAGTCCGGTGCCCGTCATCCAGAAGACCCGTGCGCCGGCGATGGCGGCCAGGTCGAGTTCTCCGGCGCGCAGTTCAAGGTCCGGGGCCTTCGGCTGGCGATAGAAGTAGAGCGGAAAGTCGTCCGGGGGGAAGAGCTCGCAGAAGGTCACGGGCGTGGGCAGCCCGGGAACGGCTGTCACCCATCGGTCATCGACGCCGAACCCCCTGAGCGCTTCGTGTAGGTACACGCCGAAGGCGTCCTCCCCGGTACGGGTGATCACGGCCGTTTGGCGGCCGAGCCGTGCCGCCGCCACCGCCACATTCGTGGCGGAGCCGCCGAGGAACTTCCCGAAGGTCTCGACTTTCGCCAGCGGGACCCCCGCCTGCAGGGGGTAGATGTCCACTCCGATCCGGCCCATCGTGATCACGTCGTACGACTGAGGCGGCTGAGGCATAAGCATCCCTTCGGTCCACGCCGGCTGCACCCTGGTCTAATCCCCTCCTCAAGGGCTGTCAACATTTGTCCTTACATTCGGACGAAGTCTTGACACCTTTCCGAAACCGCCGGAAGGCTGACCGCCATGGCCTCCCCCTCTTCGCTCCACCGCATCCGGATCGGATCGGCCCCTGACTCCTGGGGGGTGTGGTTCCCCGACGACCCGCGGCAGGTGCCCTGGCAGCGTTTCCTCGACGAGGTGGCGCAGGCGGGCTACGAGTGGATCGAACTCGGCCCGTACGGCTATCTCCCGACCGACCCCGCCCGGCTCACCGAGGAGACCTCGTCCCGCGGGCTACGGGTCTCCGCGGGAACCGTCTTCACCGGGCTGCACCACGGACCGGCCGTGTGGGACGAGACCTGGGCCCATGTCGCAGGCGTCGCCGCGCTGACCCGGGCGATGGGCGCCGAGCACCTCGTGGTCATCCCTTCCTTCTGGCGCGACGACAAGACGGGTGAGGTATTGGAGGACCGGACGCTCACCGCCGAGCAGTGGCACCATCTCAGCTCCCAGACCGAGCGCCTGGGCCGAGAGGTCGGCGACCGATTCGGACTGCGCGTCGTGGTGCATCCGCACGCGGACACCCATATCGACAGTGAGAAGAACGTCAACCGCTTCCTGGACGCGACCGACCCCGACCTGGTCTCCCTCTGCCTGGACACCGGGCACTACGCCTACTGCGGCGGGGACAGCGTCAAGCTCATCGAGACCTACGGTGAGCGGATCGGCTACCTCCACCTCAAGCAGGTGGATCCTGCGATCCTCGCCGAAGTGATCGCCAACGAGGTGCCGTTCGGACCTGCCGTGGCACGGGGTGTGATGTGCGAACCGCCGTCCGGGGTGCCGGCGCTGGAGCCCGTGCTCGCCGCTGCCGGGCGACTGGGGGCCGAGCTGTTCGCCATTGTCGAGCAGGACATGTATCCCTGCCCGCCGGGCAGGCCCTTCCCTATCGCCGAACGCACCCGGCGTTTCCTCCGCTCCTGCGGAGCCTGACCCAGAGGAACCGGAGAGACGCCGACTCTCCATGCCTCACGACTCGCAACGCCCGCACCATTCACGGGACTCATGCGGATCGCACCACTGCGCGTCAACTGCCCGATGATGGCGACTTCGTCACATCAATAGGCGTCCCGTCACACATGTCTCCATTACGCGGGCCTTCCGTCACAGGCTCTCGACAGCCACTCCCCCTTGCTCCATGCGATTCGTTCATAGGGCACGGGCTCGTTGATCACCAGTGATCGGCGGTGTCCGCGTCGCAGTTCGTCCGACGGCTCCTGCCGCCACTGCGGCGCACGCAGGGAGGTGCCACACATGACGGACAACCGGCTCTGGTCCTACAAGGACATCGCCGCACACATCCGGGTGCAGCCGGACACGGTTCGCTCCTATCGCAAGCACGGGCTCCTCCCGCCCCCCGACCATGTCGAGGCGGGAAAGCCGTACTGGTACGCGGATACCATCCGCACCTGGGTGGCCAACCGCCCCGGCAACAGATCCCGCAGGGAGTGAACTCGCGCGCCACGGAATCCTGCCACCCAGGTGCCCGGCAGTGCCTAGCCCACCGGCGTACGGTCCCGGTCGCGGTCCCGGTCGTCGAGCTCCGCCTCCTCCGCGACTCCTTCCGCCCGCACGGGCGGATGGGGTATCTCGCCCTCGCTGATGCCGAACCTGCTGTAAAGAGCACGCAGTGGAGCCGGTGCCCACCACGTCGCACGGCCTGTCAGCTTCATCACCGAGGGAACGAGCAGACTGCGTACCACCGTCGCGTCCATCAGCACGGCCAGGGCGATTCCCAGGCCGAGCATCTTGGCGTTGGTCACCCGCGAGGCGCCGATCGCGACCATCACCACGGCGAGAATCACAGCAGCGGCGGTGATCAGTCCGCCTGTGCGGCGCAGACCGTAGGCCACCGCGTGCTCATGGTCTCCCGTGCGGTCGTACTCCTCCTTGATCCGCGAGAGCAGGAACACCCCGTAGTCCATGGAAAGGCCGAAGGCGACACAGAACATCAGCACGGGCAGGGTGGCCTCGATGTCACCGGTCGAGGTGAAGGCGAGCAGCCCGGACAGATGGCCTTCCTGGAAGATCCAGACCACTGCCCCGAACATCGCGGTGAGGCTCAGCCCGTTGAGGACGACCGCTTGGAGCGGGATCAGCACACTGCCCGTCAGCAGGAAGACCAGCAGCAGGGTGACGACGACGATGATGGCCGCCGCCCAGGGCAGCCGCTCTCCGATGGCGGCCTTGGAGTCGACCAGCATCGCAGCCGCCCCGGCAACCGAGGTCTCGAAGGGCGCGGGCTGTTCGCGCACCTCCCGCACCAGTCGCTGGGTCTCCTCGCCCACAGCCTTCTCCTCGGGCAGCACGGTGAAGGTCGCGTTCGTACCCGACACCAGCGGTCCGTCCACCCGAAGCACGCCGGGAAGCCCCTCGAGCCGGGTGCGGTACTCGGCGTACTGCGCCGGTGTGGCCGCTCCCTCGGCGAACACCTCAAGCCCGCCGCTGGGGCTGCCGGGGAACCCTTCCCGGATGTGCTCCTGCACCACGTGCGACTCCGCGCTCGGTGGCAGTTGGCGGTCGTCAGCGGGGCCGAACTTCACCCCCAGGAAGGGGAGTCCGAGGAGCACCAGGACGGCGGTGGTGAACACCGCGAACACCGGTGCCCTGCGCATCACCAGGGCGACCGCCCGGCCCCAGCGCGTGCCTTCGCCACTGTCCTCGAGTCCGGCGGCGGCCCGCGCACTCCCGCGCGACCGCATAAGCCTGCGCAGATCCAGCGCGTTCACCCGCTCGCCCAGCAACATCAGCGCGGCGGGCAGCAAAATCAGCGCCGCTGTTGCGGCCAGCAAGACCACTGCGATTCCGGCATACGCGAACGACCTGAGGAAGTACTGCGGGAAGACCAGCATCGCTGAGAGCGAAACGGCCACTGTCAGCGCGGAGAACAGGACCGTGCGACCAGCGGTGCGCAGGGTGATCCCCACCGCCTGGCGGGTGGCCGCCCCGGCCGCGAGCTCCTCCCGGAACCTGCGCACGATGAACAGGGCGTAGTCGATGGCGAGCCCGAGGCCCAGCGCCGTCGTCAGGTTCAGCGCGAACACCGAGACATCGGTGAAGGCGGTGAGACCGTTCAGGATCGCGTTCGTACCCAGGATCGCGACGACGCCGATCACAAGCGGCAGCATCGCCGCGACCGCGCTGCCGAACACCATGACGAGCAGCACCAGTGTCACCGGCAGGGCGATCATCTCGGCCCGCAGCAGGTCCTCCTGGATGATGGTCTGCATGTCGTGCATCACCGCGACCGGCCCGCCTATGGAGACCTCCACGGACCCGTGCGTGCCCCGGTAGCCGGGCGCGATGCGCTCCAGCACTTCTCCGGCCTCTTTCTCGTCGCCCTGGACCCGGGCGGCGATCAGCGCTTCCTGGCCGTCGTGGGATCGCAGCGAGGGCGACCCGCTCTGCCAGTACGAGCCGACGCCGGTGACGCCTTCCTCCGCGGAGAGCCGCTTCACCAGCCGGCTGGCCTCACCGGCCACGGCGGGATCGTCAACGCCCTTGCCTCCGCTGTCTACGAGCAGGAGCAGATTCGGCCGTGCGCCGGCGAACTCGCGGTCGAGCGCCTTGGCGGCGTAGCTCGACTGGGAGCCGGGGTCTTCCCAGCCGCCACTGCTCAGACGATCGGCGGCCCCGCTGCCCGCGAACACGGCGAGCGCCGTGACGACCAGCGCGAGCAGCAGTGACAGCCGTGGGCGCGCTGTGACGAGGCGTGTCCAGCGGCCAGGGCGCGGTCCGCTGTTGACTACAGACATGGTGCGGTGTCCCCTTCACCAAGACCGGTACGGTGCCGCAGGCACGCGGGCGGGCAGGCAGCACCGGTCGGCCATTGCCAATAGACTGGAAAACACGAGTCATCGCTCGTGTTTCACCAGAATGCGAGCGACCTCTCGTGTTTGTCAACCGTGATCGGAAAGCTGGGGATCGGTGATGCACATGCCGGACAAGCCCAAGGCGGGAAAGAAGGCGGCAAGCGGGCCATCGACCGGACCCGTGACGAAGTCGGCAGAGAAGTCGGCGACGCCGAAGGAGGCAGGGGAGCCGGCGGCACCGGAGGCGGCGGAGCAGCACGCCCGCAGCACGGCCGACTCCACCCAGCCGCGCCGCCGACAGGCCCGCGGCGAGCGCCGTATCGCCCAGCTGCTCAAAGCGGCGTCGGAGGTCTTCTGCCGCAACGGCTACACCGCGGCCAGCACCAACGCCATCGCCCGCGAAGCGGGGGTCTCACCCGGCACGCTGTACCAGTTCTTCCCGAACAAGGAAGCCATCGCCGTGGAGTTGGGCGGGCAACTACTGCACCGCTGGCGCGATTCCTACGGCACGGTGTTCGAGGAACTCGACACCACGCTGCCGCCGGAGCGCCTGCTGGACTCGTTCCTCGACCCGCTCATCGCGTTCAACTGC
Organism: Streptomyces sp. NPDC127084; assembly: GCF_042724175.1. NCBI lineage: Bacteria > Bacillati > Actinomycetota > Actinomycetes > Kitasatosporales > Streptomycetaceae > Streptomyces > Streptomyces sp. NPDC127084. The sequence goes on along the minus strand of NZ_JBHXFA010000075.1, from coordinate 12,308 downwards.
GAGAATCCGGCCTTCACGGTCCTTATGCACGGCTCCGAGATCCCGGGTCGGATCACCGAGGAGCACGACGCCGTGCACTCGGCGCTGCTCGTCCGAGTGGAGCAGATCCTCGGGGAACTGCACCCCTCATCCCCTCAGGACGTGCTGCACAGGACGGCGAACATGGCGTTCGCGGTGGTGAAGTCGGGACTGGAGCTGATCCTCGCCCACGAGGGGGCCGAACGCGACGGCTACATCACCGAACTGAAGAACCTCCTACTGCGGTATCTGACACCACTGCTCGAGGCCGAGGCCCTCGCGGCGACGCAGCGTCCGGACGCGCCCGGGTGAACGGGCACCCCGAGCAAGGGGCGGGCGAGCACGGATAAGCTCGCATTCATACCCCCTAGGGGTATAGTCTGAGGAGTGTGGGGATCGCCCCGGCATTCCCGGACTCCCCAGACGCACCACCCGCCCGTTGCACGACGTGTCCGCGAAGCGCGACACACCCTCGCAGAGGAGAACGCCATGACCGCCGAGACGACGACCGCGACCCCCGAGGCCACCGGCTCCTGCTGTTCCCCCGGCGGTTCGTGCCACGGCGGCGCCGAGGACGTCAGCCTGGGCGCGTACACAGCGGTCTACGAGGTGCGGGGTATGACCTGCGGCCACTGCGAAGGGGCGGTGTCGAGCGAGATCGCCGAACTCCCGGGCGTGGTCTCGGTGGCGGCGGTGGCAGCGACCGGAGAGGTCACCGTCGTCTCCGAAGCCCCGCTCGACGAGTCCGCGGTGCGCGCCGCGATCGACGAGGCGGGCTACGAACTCGTCAGCCAGGCCTGACCTGCCCCCACCCCTGCTTCCGGCCTGGTCGCACCGCACGTACCCAGTGCGGCCGGGCCCGCGTTTGGAGCATCAGCCACATGAGCAGAATCGCGACCGACTCGTCGGCAACGGACGCCCCCCGTATCGAACTCCTGATCGGCGGCATGACCTGCGCTTCCTGCGCGGCCCGGGTCGAGAAGAAGCTCAACCGCATGAGCGGCGTCACGGCGACGGTGAACTACGCGACGGAGAAGGCCCGTGTCTCCTACGGCGAGGACATCGAGGTGCCCGATCTGATCGCCGTGGTCGAGAGGACCGGCTACACGGCGACCCCCTTGGCCGCTCCACCCACCGCCGCACACCCGGCCACCGACGCCGCACCCATGAAGCCCGCCCCGGCCCCTTCGTCCGCGCCCGCGCCCGAAGCCGCCCCCGCGCCGGTGGCCACGCCCGAGCCCGAGCCTGGTTCCACCCACGCCACCGAAGCCCGGGATCAGGATCAGCCCGCGTCCGCTCACACCGCTCTGCGGCAGCGGCTGACCGTTTCCGCACTGCTCGCCGCGCCCGTCGTTCTCATGGGAATGATCCCCGCACTCCAGTTCGAGTACTGGCAGTGGCTCTCCCTCACCCTGGCCGCGCCGGTCGTGGTCTGGGGCGGGCTCCCCTTCCACCGCGCCGCCTGGACGAATCTCCGGCATGGCGCGGCCACGATGGACACCCTGGTCTCGCTCGGCACCCTGGCGGCCTTCGGCTGGTCGCTGTGGGCGCTGTTCTTCGGCCACGCCGGAATGCCCGGGATGCGCCACGGCTTCGAGTTCACCATCACCGCATCGGGGGCAGGTGCGGACAGCTCGTCAGCCATCTATCTCGAGGTCGCCGCAGGTGTGATCACCTTTCTGCTGCTCGGGCGCTATCTGGAGGCACGGGCGAAGCGGAAGGCCGGCTCCGCCCTGCGCGCCATGCTGGAGCTCGGCGCCAAGGACGTCGCCGTACTCAGAGACGGTGCGGAGGTGCGTATCCCGGCCGCACGGCTGGCCGTCGGCGACCTGTTCGTCGTACGCCCCGGAGAGAAGATCGCCACCGACGGCACCGTAGCCGAGGGCTCATCGGCCGTGGACGCCTCGATGCTGACAGGCGAGTCGGTACCGGTGGACGTAACCGTCGGGGACGACGTCACCGGTGCCACCGTCAACGCGGCGGGACGGCTCGTCGTTCGCGCCACCCGGGTCGGCGCCGACACCCAGCTGGCGCGGATGGCGCGGATGGTCGAGGACGCCCAGAACGGCAAGGCCGCGGTGCAGCGCCTCGCCGACCGGATCGCCGCCGTCTTCGTACCCGTCGTGCTGCTGATCGCCCTCGGCACGCTGGTGGTCTGGATGCTCACCACGAGCGATCCAGCCGCCGCCTTCACCGCGGCCGTCGCCGTCCTGATCATCGCCTGCCCCTGCGCCCTGGGGCTCGCCACCCCGACCGCGCTCATGGTGGGGACGGGCCGCGGCGCACAGCTCGGGATCCTCATCAAGGGGCCCGAGGTACTGGAATCGACCCATACGGTCGACACCGTCGTCCTCGACAAGACCGGGACGGTCACCACCGGCCGGATGCGCTTGCGTGACGTGCTCGTCACCGGAGCCGCCACCGAGGAGGAGCTGCTGCGGTACGCGGGAGCCTTGGAACACGCCTCGGAGCACCCCGTCGCACGCGCTATCGCGGCCGGTGCCGAGGAGCGGCTGGGCACCGCCGGGCTGCCGTCCTCCGAGGGGTTCGAGAACGTTCCCGGCCTTGGTGTGCGCGGCACGGTCGACGGCCGGGCGGTCCTGGTCGGACGGGCCCCGCTGCTTCGGGAAGCGGGCATCCAGCCCCCGGCCGAGCTGACCGGCGCCTCATCGGCGGGCACCGCTGTCGCCGTCGCCTGGGACGGCACCGCACGCGGGGTGCTGGTCGTCGCCGACGAGGTCAAGGCCACGAGCGCGGAGGCCGTGGCGAGGCTGCGGGCCCTGGGCCTGAAGCCGGTCCTTCTGACGGGTGACAACAGCACGGTCGCCAAGGCGGTCGCCGCCGAGGTCGGTATCGACGAGGTCTACGCAGAGGTGCTGCCGCAGGACAAGGTGGCCACCGTGCGGGGGCTCCAGGCCGCGGGCCGCAAGGTCGCCATGGTGGGAGACGGGGTGAACGACGCGCCCGCGCTTGCCGCCGCGGACCTCGGGCTGGCCATGGGCACCGGCACGGACGCCGCCATCGAGGCGGGCGATCTCACGCTCGTCAGGGGTGATCTCCTGGTCGCCGCCGACGCCATCCGGCTGTCCAGGCGCACCCTCGCCACCATCAAGGGGAACCTGTTCTGGGCCTTCGGCTACAACGTCGCGGCCCTGCCGCTGGCCGCCGCCGGACTGCTGAATCCCATGATCGCCGGATTCGCCATGGCCTTCTCATCCGTTTTCGTGGTCAGCAACAGCCTTCGTCTGCGATCCTTCACGTGATACACAGGACCTTCACAAAGAGATCCAGATCACAGATATTTGTGGGTAACCATTCGGGCTCTTCGCGAGTCTAAGTGGGCGATGCCAGAACGTCTTGGGGGACGTTCATGGGATGTCTTGGGGGACGTCCCAGGCAAGCGTTGGCCGGGGCACGTAGACCGGGGAGCTTTGAGCGGCCCTCCCGACATACGTACCCCGGCAGACCGCGCGAAGAGCTTCTGCTGAGCACCAACCAGCAGACGCCCGGCCCGGATCCCGTGGGGGGAATCCGCACCGGGGATATGGGAAGCGGGCCCCGGCCCCCCCCCCGGGGGGGTTGGGGGGGGGGGGGGGGTGTGGTGGACAAAGAACCCCCCGCGGGGGGGGTGAGCGCCTGGTGGGGCTGTTGGCCCCGCCGCGCGGCCCCGGCGGGGGGGGGGGCGGGGCGGCGCCCCGCTTCTTCGTTCCACTTCGCCGCCTCGTCGTCGGTTCTCCAGACGTCCGGCAGCGGGCGCGTGTCGCGTCAGCGAGCCTCCACCGGCACGAAGTCGCGGAGGACCTCACCTGTGTAGATCTGGCGGGGACGACCGATGCGGGAACCGGGCTCCTTGATCATCTCGTGCCACTGGGCGATCCAGCCGGGCAGTCGGCCGAGGGCGAAGAGCACGGTGAACATCTCAGTCGGGAATCCCATGGCCCGGTAGATAAGACCGGTGTAGAAGTCCACGTTCGGGTAGAGCTTGCGCTCGACGAAGTAGTCGTCGGAGAGGGCGTGCTCCTCGAGCTTGAGCGCGATGTCGAGCAGCTCGTCGGACTTGCCGAGAGCGGAGAGCACATCGTGGGCGGCAGCCTTGATGATCTTGGCCCGGGGGTCGAAGTTCTTGTAGACCCGGTGGCCGAAGCCCATCAGGCGGACGCCGTCCTCCTTGTTCTTCACCTTGCGGATGAAAGTGTCGACGTCGGCGCCGCCTGCCGCGATGCCTTCGAGCATCTCCAGCACCGACTGGTTGGCGCCGCCGTGCAGCGGGCCCCACAGGGCGGAGATACCGGCCGAGATCGAGGCGAACATGTTCGCCTGCGAGGAGCCGACGAGCCGCACGGTCGAGGTCGAGCAGTTCTGCTCGTGGTCCGCGTGCAGGATGAGCAGCTTGTCGAGGGCGGCGACCACGACCGGGTCGAGTTCATACTCCTGCGCCGGGACCGAGAAGGTCATCCGCAGGAAGTTCTCCACATACCCGAGGTCGTTGCGCGGGTAGACGAACGGGTGACCGATCGACTTCTTGTACGCGTACGCCGCGATCGTCGGCAGCTTGGCGAGCAGCCGGATCGTGGAGATGTTGCGCTGCTTCTCGTCGAACGGGTTGTGGCTGTCCTGGTAGAACGTCGACAGGGCGCTCACCACGGACGACAGCATCGCCATCGGGTGCGCGTCACGCGGGAAGCCGTCGAAGAACCGCTTGACGTCCTCATGCAGCAGGGTGTGCTGGGTGATCTCGCCCTGGAAGGATGCCAGCTCGTCGACCGTCGGAAGCTCGCCGTTGATCAGCAGGTAGGCCACCTCGAGGAAGGTGGAGTGCTCAGCGAGCTGCTCGATCGGGTAGCCGCGGTAGCGCAGGATGCCCTGCTCGCCGTCGAGGTAGGTGATCGCGGACTTGTAGGCGGCGGTATTGCCGTAACCGCTGTCCAGGGTCACCAGACCGGTCTGCGCCCGGAGCTTCCCGATGTCGAAGCCCTTGTCGCCGACAGTGCTGTCAACCACCGGGTAGGTGTACTCACCGTCCGCGTACCGCAGTACTACAGAGTTGTCGCTCACGTCATCCCTCACCGACGTAGTGCCTCTTCTTTGAGGTGCCCTGACTGTCTCTACCTTCCCCCATTCGGCAGAGGAGAGTGCACTCGGGGTCGGCCAATGGGCCGACTGGCGGCACTCAGTGCCGTCAACCTTCTCATCTTGCCCCCTTCACCTTGGTTCCGAAAGTCTCAGGCGATCTCTCGCAGGGACCTTTCACCCGTCAGTCGGTGATCAAGCGCGGTGAAGCGCCTGCCCGCGGAAACCGTGCGCACGGCCTGTCCTATGGCCTTGCGGGAGCCGACCAGCACCACGAGCTTCTTGGCCCGGGTCACAGCCGTGTACAGAAGGTTCCGCTGGAGCATCATCCAGGCGCTGGTGGTGACCGGAATCACGACCGCCGGATACTCGCTGCCCTGGGACCGGTGGATCGTGACCGCGTACGCGTGCGCGAGCTCGTCCAGCTCGTCGAAGTCGTAGGGCACCTCCTCGTCCTCGTCTGTGAGCACAGTCAGCCGCTGATCGACCAGGCTGAGCGACGTCACCACACCGACTGTCCCGTTGAAGACCCCGTTCTTCCCCTTCTCGTAATTGTTGCGAACCTGGGTGACCTTGTCGCCCACACGGAACACCCTGCCGCCGAACCGCTTCTCGTCCAGGTCCGGCCGGCCGGGTGTGATCGCCTGCTGCAACAATCCGTTGAGGACGCCGGCGCCCGCCGGCCCCCGGTGCATGGGGGCGAGCACCTGCACGTCACGCCGGGGGTCCAGACCGAACCGAGCGGGGACGCGCCGGGCCGCGACATCCACGGTGAGCCGCCCCACCTCCTCGGTGTCGTCCTCCACGAAAAGGAAGAAGTCGTCAAGGCCCTGGGTCAGGGGCGGCGCCCCTGAGTTGATGCGGTGGGCGTTGGTGACAACTCCTGACTGCTGTGCCTGCCGGAAGATCCGGGTCAGCCGGACGCTGGGCACCGGCCCCGTCTCGGCGAGCAGGTCCCTCAGCACTTCGCCGGCGCCCACGCTGGGCAACTGGTCCACGTCCCCCACAAGCAGCAGATGCGCGCCGGGTGCCACGGCCTTCGCCAGTTTGTTGGCGAGGAGCAGATCCAGCATGGAGGCCTCGTCGACGACCACCAGGTCGGCGTCGAGCGGCCGGTCGCGGTCATACGCCGCGTCGCCTCCCGGCTTCAGCTCCAGCAGCCGGTGCACGGTGGACGCGTCGGCTCCGGTCAGCTCCGAGAGGCGCTTCGCGGCACGCCCCGTGGGCGCGGCGAGCACCACCTTGGCCTTCTTCGCCCGCGCGAGCTCCACGATCGAGCGCACCGTGAAGGACTTGCCGCAGCCCGGCCCTCCGGTGAGGACCGCTACCTTGCGGGTGAGGGCGAGCTGCACGGCCTGTTGCTGCTCGGGCGCGAGCTCGGCGCCCGTACGGTCGGCAAGCCATGCCAGCGCCTTGTCCCAGGCGACGTCCTGGAACGCCGGCATCCTGTCGTCGTCCGCGCGCAGCAGCCGGAGAAGCTGGGCCGAGAGGGAGAGCTCGGCTCGGTGGAACGGCACCAGGTAGACAGCGGTGACCGGGTCGCCTCCCTCCGGGTCCGGGACCCGCTCGCGTACGACGCCTTCCTCTTCGGCCGCGAGCTCGGCAAGGCACTCGATGACCAGGCCGGTATCGACCTGGAGCAGTTTCACCGCGTCGGCGATGAGCCGTTCCTCGGGCAGGAAGCAGTGGCCCTGTTCGGTGGACTGCGACAGGGCGTACTGAAGACCGGCCTTGACCCGGTCGGGGCTGTCGTGGGGTATGCCGACCGCCTGGGCGATCCGGTCTGCGGTGAGGAAGCCGATGCCCCAGACATCCGCGGCGAGGCGGTACGGCTGGTTCCTCACCACGGAGATCGAGGCGTCGCCGTACTTCTTGTAGATACGCACGGCGATTGAGGTCGAGACACCCACACCCTGGAGGAAGACCATGACCTCCTTGATGGCCTTCTGCTCCTCCCAGGCGGCCCCGATCATCCGGGTCCGCTTGGGTCCCAGCCCGGGAACCTCGATGAGCTTCCCGGGCTCCTGCTCGATGATGTCGAGGGTGCCCGCGCCGAAGTGGTCGACGATGCGCTCGGCGATCTTCGGTCCGATTCCCTTGATCAACCCGCAACCGAGATAGCGGCGGATCCCCTGGATCGTGGCGGGGAGGACCGTGGTGTAGTTCTCCACACTGAACTGCTTGCCGTATTGGGGGTGGGAGCCCCAACGGCCTTCCATGCGCAGTGATTCACCTGGCTGTGCGCCGAGCAGTGAGCCGACCACCGTGAGGAGGTCACCACTGCCACGGCCGGTGTCGACACGGGCGACCGTGTACCCGCTCTCCTCGTTGGCGTAGGTGATCCGCTCGAGGACCCCTTCGACCACTGCCAGGTTGGACATGATCCGACGCTACCGTCCGGGTCGGACAGCGCGTACCGCCTGTGGACGAATCGGGGCTGCGCGGGCCTGCCCCGTGGTTTCCAGGTTGTACCGCGGCGCCGGAAACCGCGCCCGAAGGGCGAACAGCTCAAGGGGCCCGGTCATATGACCGGGCCCCGTTCACTCCCCCCATCGTCGGACTCCTCAGATCCCCCCAGATCCCCCCGGAGCCCTGACGACAACTACGACTCACGTCACGCCAGAAGGGTTGCACGATTGCGAGCTGTTATTTTTTCGGGATTAGCGCGGCTCGATCTCCCCGGAGGTATCGATGACGGTCACGCTGGTGGATGTGGCGGCCCGCGCCCGGGTATCCCCGGCGACCGTCTCCCGGGTCCTCAACGGCAACTACCCGGTGGCGGCGGCCACCCGGGAGCGGGTACTACGAGCCGTCGACGAGCTGGACTACGTTCTCAACGGTCCGGCCAGCTCGCTCGCCGCGGCCGCATCGGACCTGATCGGAATCCTCGTCGACGACATCGCCGATCCGTTCTTCGGGATCATCGCCGGAGCGGCGCAGACGTCGATCGGCGACGGAGTATCCGGGCGAGCAGGCGGGGGAAAGCTGGCGGTGGTCTGCAACACGGGCGGCTCGGCCGAGCGCGAGCTCACCTGTCTCACGCTGCTGCAACGGCAGCGCCCGGCGGCGGTGATCCTGGCCGGCGGAGCTCTGGAGGATCCGCGGCACATCGCCGCGACGACGGCGAAGCTGGCGAAACTCGCCGCCTGCGGTACGGCCGTGGTGCTGTGCGGGCGCCCGCCCCTGCCTGGCGGGCCCGCGGTGGCGACGCTCACCTTCGACCATCGCGGCGGAAGCAGGCGGCTCACCGAGCACCTGATCGCCCTGGGGCATCGCAGGATCGGCTACGTCGCGGGCCCGCCGGACCGGACCACGACACGGCAACGGCTCGAGGGACACCGGGCGGCCCTGGCCGGGGCGAGGATCGGAGGCAGCGAAGGAGCCGGGGGAGTCGAAGGGGTCGGAGCGGACCGGGAAGGCCTCACGGTGTACTGCACATACGAACGCGGCTCGGGCTACGAGGCCGCACGGGAGTTGCTGAGTCACGACCCTGGTCTCACCGCGATCGTGGCGGCCGACGACACGGTCGCCCTCGGGGTCTGCGCCGCTCTCCGCGAGAAGGGACTGCGTGTTCCGGAGGACGTGTCGGTGGCGGGCTTCGACGATCTGCCGTTCTCGGCGGACGCCGTACCGGCGCTGACGACGGTACGGCTGCCGCTGCACGAGGTGGGGAGGCGAGCGGGCCGGCTGGCCGTGGGCGCGGAGAGGCCACCGCCGGGCGGGGTCGAGACGATCGACGCCGTTCTGGTCCCACGGGCCTCGACGGCGCCGCCGCCACGGGTGCTGTGAGCGGACTCCGGGGGACGCGGGGCGACGGCTCCGGAGGTTATCCACAGGCCTTGTGCGGTGTCAGTGCCTGAACCTAGCTTTGACTCAGTCAAGGGAAAGGCCGGGCAGATCATGACCATTCAGGAGATCCGCGCGTTCAATCGCTTCTACACCAACCTCATCGGCGCTCTCGACTACAGCAAGCATCTGTACACGCCCTACACGTTGACCGAGTCGCGTGTGCTGTACGAGCTGGCGCACGCTCCCCGCACCGACGCCGCTGACCTGCGTCTGGAGCTCTCACTGGATGCCGGATACCTGAGTCGCCTCCTCGGCAGGTTCGAACGGGACGGCCTGGTCGAGCGGGGTCCCTCGGAACGGGATTCACGTCGGCAGCGCATCACGCTCACGGACCGGGGGCGCGAGGCGACCGCCCTGCTCGACGAGCGGTCGCGGGAGGCCGTCGGACGGCTGCTGTCCGGTGTGGCGGACGCCGACCGTCCACGGCTGACCGAGGCGATGCGCACACTGCGGGACATACTGTCCGGAACCCGCCCCCAGCAGGACCGCGATCAGGGCGAGCCTGTGCTGCGTGATCCGGTCCCGGGCGAGTTGGGCTGGATGGTGCAGCGCCACGGCGCGCTGTACGCGGCGGAGTTCGGGTGGAACACCGATTTCGAAGGTCTCGTCGCCCGGATAGTGGCGGACTTCGCCCAGGACCACGATCCGCATCTGGAGCGGGTGTGGATAGCCGAGCTGGACGGCCGGCCGGTCGGCTCGGTGATGTGTGTACGGGACGAAGCGCCGGCCACGGCGCGGCTGAGGCTACTGCTGGTCGAGCCGGATGCCCGGGGGCACGGTCTCGGGGACCGCCTGGTGGCCGCGGTCGTGGACTTCGCCCGCGAAGCCGGCTATCGCGACCTGGTGTTGTGGACCAACGATGTCCTTTCCGCGGCTCGCACGGTCTACCAGCGAGCGGGGTTCACGCTCGTCGCGGAGAAGCCCCACCGTTCCTACGGCACCGACCTCGTCGGCCAGGACTGGCGAATAGCCCTCCAGGAGGGGGCCACCCGATGAGGCTCACGGGACCGCCGCGTCGCTGATCGGCGGCCGACGGAAGCGTCCAGGACAGCAGCGGCCTCGAAGGGCCGGGCCCCATCCTGGCGCCGGATGTTCCAGTCGGCCGTCAGCCGCACCGTATCCGGTGAACGGGTCCCGGATGAGCGGGAGGCGGACCTTCCCGGGAACCTGCGGCGCACCGGCGTCGTCCAAATGCCGCGCCGCAGGCGGAGCCTGTGCTGGCTCCCCTTCGCAGAACGGTGTCGGCTCTCGCTGCTGGTCGCGATCGCCGACTCCCCTACCTGCCGTCTGCGGTCGGCGGCGCGGCTCGCCACCGGTGCCTCCCCTCCCTGGCACCGGTGGAGAGCCCATCGCCCGGCGTCGCCCGCGCGCCCTCCCGCACTCAGACGGTGACTGGCGGTTACTTTCCCTACTGGCATGGCTTCTTGGCAGATCCTTCGTGGAAGGAGCACCGATGCAGGACCGGACCACCCCCTCCAGCCTCTCCAGCCTCTCCAGACGAATCGTCCTCACCGCGACCGCGGTCGGCGCCTCGGCTCTCGCGCTCGCCCCGGCACCGTCTGCCGCCCGCTCCCGTAGCCGCCTTGAGTGGCTCATCTCGCGGATGAGCCTGGAGGAGAAGGTCGGCCAGCTCTTCGTGGCGCGGGTGTACGGGCGCTCCGCCACCGCACCCGACGAGGCCGACGCCGATGCCAACCTCCGGGAGCTAGGCGTCCGGAACGCCGCTGAGCTGATCCGGCGATACCACGTGGGCGGAGTCATCTACTTCGCGTGGGCACACAACACCGGGGATCCGCACCAGATCGCCGACCTCTCCCAGGGCATCCAGCGGGCGGCGCTCGGCAGGCCCACGCCCATCCCACTGCTGATCTCCACCGATCAGGAACACGGCGTCGTCGCCCGGGTCGGCACACCGGCGACGCTGATGCCGGGTGCGATGGCGCTGGGGGCAGGCGGTTCGGGTGCCGATGCCCGCGAGGCGGCACGGATCGCGGGGGTGGAGCTTGCGGCGATGGGTATCAACCACAACTACGCCCCGGTGGCTGACGTCAACGTCAACCCGGCCAACCCCGTCATCGGCGTCCGTTCCTTCGGCGCCGACCCAGGTGCCGTGGCCGGGCTGGTCGCCGCGCAGGTGAAGGGGTACCAGAGCGCCGGAATCGCCGCCACGGCCAAACACTTTCCGGGCCACGGCGACACCAAGAGCGACAGCCACCACGCCCTGCCCACCATCCGGCACACCCGTGGGCAGTGGGACGAGTCGGACGCGCCGCCGTTCCGGGCGGCGATCGCCGCAGGGGTCGATTCGATCATGACCGCGCATATCGTGGTCCCCTCGCTCGATCCGAGCGGGGATCCGGCGACGCTGTCCCATCCCATCGTCACCGGCATCCTGCGCGAACAGCTCGGCTACGACGGAGTCGTCGTCACTGATGCCCTCGACATGGCGGGTGTCCGACAGAACTACGGTGACGACCGCGTGCCCGTGCTCGCGCTCAAGGCTGGCTGCGACCAACTGCTCAATCCGCCGAAGCTGGACCTGGCCTGGAACGCGGTGCTCGGGGCTGTCAGAAGTGGTGAGCTGACCGAGCGGCGCATTGAGGAGTCGGTCATGCGCATCCTCCTCTTGAAGGCGAAACTGGGCTTGCTGCGGCGCAGTACGTTCACGTCCCGCCAGGAGGTGCTGCGCACGGTCGGGGCCAAAGCCCATCTCATGGCCGCCGACCGGATCGCCGGGCGGACCACCACCCTCCTGCTGAACGAAAGGGGACTGCTGCCGCTTTCCCGTCGCAGCCACCCTCGAGTGCTGGTGGCCGGCGCCGATCCGGCCTCGCCATCAGGGACGACGGCGCCGCCGACGTCCACACTCGCCAGAGCCTTCGCCGATCTGGGCTTCAAGGCCACCCCCCTGGCCACCGGCATCGCACCCACCGCCGCGAATGTGGAGGAGGCGGTGTCAGCGGCGGCCGGTATGGACGTGGTTGTCGTGGCGACATACAACATCGCGGCCGACAGCCCGCAACGCACGCTGGTGTCCCGGCTTGCCGCGACCGGTGTGCCCGTGGTCACCGTGGCCATCCGCAATCCCTATGACATCGCGCACTTGACCGGATCCGGTATCGCCGCCTCGCTGGCCGCGTACGGGTGGACCGATGTGGAACTGCGCGCCGCCGTGCGCGTGATGGCCGGGCAGGCTGAGGCCGTGGGCCGACTGCCGGTGCCGGTGCCGTGCGCGGAGGACTCGGCGCGGATGCTCTACCCGATCGGATTCGGGGTGGGGTATTGACGTTCGGTTGCCTGACGGAAATCTCCACCTGGAACCTGATGGAGACCTCCCGGCGGCGCCCGGCCGGGTATGTGGCACCTGGCCC
>NZ_JBHXFA010000074.1:29485-34713 GCF_042724175.1 Streptomyces sp. NPDC127084 | reverse complement strand
CCAGTCGACGGTCGACGTCGAGAGGTGTCCCCCCCCCCGCCGCCCCGGGCGGGGGGCCGGGCGGCCCGGCCGGCGGGGGGGCCCGCCGGCGGGGCCCCCGCCACGGCGTATTCGCGGGGGGCGGGCCCGCCGGCCCGGCCGCGTAGCCGCCGGGTCCCGAGTCTTCCGTTTCCGTGGTCACATCGAGGCTCGTCACCCGGCTACTCCCGTCTCAGAGCGGTCAGAGCTGTCCAGAGCGCGTCAGCACGGTCAGAGCGCGTCGGGGCCGCGTTCGCCGGTGCGGACCCGGACCGCCGTCTCGACCGGGACGCTCCATACCTTGCCGTCTCCGATCTTGCCCGTCCTGGCGGCCTTGACCACCACGTCGATCAGCTGTTCGGCGTCGTCGTCCTCGGCCAGCACCTCGATACGGATCTTGGGCACGAGGTCCACGGTGTACTCCGCGCCGCGGTACACCTCGGTGTGGCCGCGCTGCCGTCCGTAGCCGCTGGCCTCGGTGACGGTGAGCCCCTGGACTCCGAAGGCCTGGAGGGCCTCCTTGATCTCGTCCAGCCGGTGCGGCTTCACGACTGCGGTGATGAGCTTCATGCGTCCACCTTCTTGGTCTGCTTCGTCTGCGCTGCGGCTGCCGCGTTGTCGGCCGGTGCGGGGGCGGCGCTCCGGCGCGCCGCGGCTCCGCCGCCCGCTCCGCTGAAGTCGTACGCGGTCTCCGCGTGCTCGACCTGGTCGATACCGGAGACCTCGTCGTCCTCGGTGACCCGCATACCGATCGTCTTGTCGAGGACGAAGGCGAGGATCGCGGAGACGATCAGAGAGTAGGCCAGTACCGCGAAGACACCGATGGCCTGCTTGCCGAGCTGCTCGAAGCCGCCGCCGTAGAAGAGGCCCTTGACCTCGGACTGGACACCGCCGGTGGCGAAGAAGCCGACCAGGAGGGAGCCGATGACACCGCCGACGAGGTGCACTCCGATCACGTCGAGCGAGTCGTCGTAGCCGAACTTGTACTTGAGGCCGACGGCCATGGCGCACAGCAGACCGGCGACGGCGCCGATGGCGATCGCGCCGAGCGGGGAGCAGGAGCCACCGGACGGAGTGATGGCGACCAGGCCCGCGACCGCGCCGGAGGCGGCGCCGAGGGTGGTGAAGGAGCCGTGGCGGATCTTCTCGTAGCCGAGCCAGGCGAGCATCGCGGCGGCGGTGGCGACCTGGGTGTTGACGAACATCACCGCGCCGACGCCGTCGTCGTTGCCGAGCCAGGAGCCCGCGTTGAAACCGAACCAGCCGAACCACAGCAGCCCTGCGCCGAGCATCACCAGCGGGAGGCTGTGCGGGCGCATCGGGTCCTTCTTGAAGCCGACCCGCTTGCCGATCACGAGGATCACACCGAGCGCCGCGGCGCCCGCGTTGATGTGGACGGCGGTGCCGCCGGCGAAGTCGATCACGCCCATCTCGAACAGCCAGCCGCCCTCGCCCCAGACCCAGTGCGCGACCGGGAAGTAGACGACGGTGACCCACAGGACGATGAACAGGGCCCAGGCGGTGAACTTCACCCGGTCCGCGAGCGCGCCGCTGATCAGGGCGGGAGTGATGATCGCGAACATCAGCTGGAAGACGGCGAAGACGTACACCGGGATGGTGTAGCCGTCCCACAGCTCGGTGAGGCCGATACCGCTCAGTCCGACGTAGTCGGACGACCAGCCGATCAGTGAGCCGGAGTCGGTGCCGAAGGCCAGGCTGAAGCCGTACAGCACCCACAGGATCGTGACGATCCCGAGGCTGATGAAGCTCATCATCAGCATGTTGAGGGTGCTCTTGACCCGGACCATACCTCCGTAGAAGAAGGCCAGGCCCGGCGTCATGAGCATCACCAGCGCGGAGCAGATGAGCATGAACCCGGTGTTGGCGGCAGACAGCTCGGCGTCTGCGGCAAGCGTGATGCCTGGGGGCATCGGCGTCTCCTCGTCGTCGTACGGCCTGTGCGGGCGGAGCCTGGGCTGGCTGGACAACCGGTGGGGTGAGTGTCCTGAGCGGCTGCCGGGGAGTCGGCCGGTTATGCGCCATGAGATTGGCGCGCCGCGGTTTCCGCCGATGCAGCCCGATGTTTCGCGGCAGTGACGAAGCGGTCGTACGTGTTACACGCCGATGAACTGAAGGGTCACGGGAAGGTCACGCGCGTACTCTCCACGGCGGAGGAGAAGGCGTCGGGACGCGCGTCGGGGCCCCGCCGGGCTCCAGCCAGGACGGGTCGAGTGACTCCCGTGCCACCGCCCGGCGCATGCGACCGGCCGCGACGCACCCGGTTGACCTGGCGTGGGGGGCCGAGTCGGGCTGTTATGGGTGGCGTCGCGGCCGGAGTTCTGTGGGTGACCCGCCAGGTCAGACTGCCTCGGCGGTCTCGGGGAGCTGGGCGGTGAGCACCTCGGTGAGAACGGCGACCTGCGGGACGTCACCGAAGTCCCTGGCCGCGATGTCGAGGGTCCTGCGCAGCCGTGTGTTGACCCGCTCCGAGCGGATCTTCCTGGCGACCGTCAGGGCCTGTCCGGCGAGCTGAGTGGACTGCTCAGGCTCCCGCTTCAGCAGATGCACCGTGGCCATGCCGATGAGGTTCAGCGCATACGAGCGCTGGTACTCGTGCTCCTTGGCGAACAACTCGACCGCGCGCCGCATGGCGGGCTCGGCGAGCGAGACATAGCTCGGGCTGCGTCCGGCCACATAGGCGAGGTCGCGGTAGGAGTGGGCGTTCTCGCCGTTGAGCTCGGCCTCGGTGAAGAAGCGGATCCAGTCGGGCTCGGGCTCGTTTGCCTCAAGCGCGTCGGCGAAGGTGTCCTCCGCCATGCGGACGGCGCGCTTGGTCTTGCTGGGCTGGCCCATGTTGGCGTAGGCGCGGGCCTCCATCGCATACAGCATGGCCTGGGTGCGCGGGGTGGCGCAGTCACGGCTGCCGTACTGGGCGAGGTGGATCAGCTCCAGGGCGTCGTCCGCCCTGCCGAGGTGGATCATCTGCCGGCTCATGGAGGAGAGGATGAAGGAGCCAAGCGGCTTGTCCCCGGCCTCCTTGGCCGCGTGCAGTGCCAGTACGAAGTACTTCTGAGCGGTGGGCTGGAGGCCGATGTCGTAGCTCATCCAGCCGGCGAGCTCCGCCAGTTCGGCGGCGCATCGGAACAGGCGCTTCGCGGTCGGCTCGGAGTGGGACTCCTGGAGCAGGTCGGTCACTTCATGGAGCTGGCCGACGACGGCTTTGCGCCGCAGACCGCCGCCGCACTGGGCGTCCCACTGGCGGAACATCGCGGTGGTGGACTCCAGCAGTTCGAGCTCGGGCTCGGAGAGCGGGGAGAGGCGCTGGGAGCCCGTCACCGGCGCCGGCCGCGGCGGGGCGGGCTCGGCGGGCGGGCCGGGAACCAGCCAGCGCTGCATGGGCTCGATGAGCGCTGGGCCCGCCGACAGGGCGAGCGAGGTGCCGAGGAAGCCGCGGCGGGCCAGCATCAGGTCGCTGCGCGAGAACTCGTTGAGCAGGGAGACGGTCTGGTGACCCGTCCAGGGCAGGTCCACACCGGACGCGGAGGGCGACTGGTGGGCTGTGCGCAGCCCCAGGTCCTCGATGGCGACGACGCTGCCGAAGCGCTCGGAGAAGAGCTCGGAGAGGATGCGCGGGATCGGCTCGCGCGGCTGCTCGCCGTCCAGCCAGCGGCGTACGCGTGAGGTGTCCGTGCTGATGTGGGGGGCGCCCATCTGGCGCGCCCTGCGGTTCACCTGCCGCGCCAGCTCGCCCTTGGACCAGCCACTGCGCACAAACCACGAGCTCAGCTGCTCGTTCGGGCGCTTGCCGGTGGACGTACCGTCTGCGCCGCTGTCGCCGCTCACTGGAACGCCGCCCCCTATCTGTTGCCGTGTGTCGCTCTGTTGCCTTGGTGCTGTGGTGCCGTGTCGCCGTGTTGCCGCGTCACCACTGTCACGCGAACCCGTATCAGGCTGCGGTGGGTTCCTGCCCCTGCTTCAGGGAGTTGCACCCCTTCGAACGCGAATCCGGGGCAGAAAACCGACGTGCCTCCGGCATACCCACATGGAAGGCGTCACCCCTCGGGTCCGTGCACTGAAAGTAATCCTACGATCACGGGCGCGGCCATGGCGTTTCCAGAAACGCCACCATTCGCCACCCCTGCGAATGAACCCTCCTGCGGCCAGGCGCGATTCACTTGACATGCGACAACATGCGACAACGGAGCAGCAGGCGGAGCGTTGCGCGCCAGGGCGCACGGAATGAGACGCACCACCCCTAGTGCCACGAGGCGCCTTGCGGCCCGGTCAGGAGGACCGGTTCCGCGACTCTGCGTCACGACAACGCTCCAAGTCGTAACCACCGACGCGTTCGACCCGTTGGAGGGGGCATGGGCTTCACGATCGGCGGCAGCCGGGTGGTCAGGGAGATCCGGCCTTGGGGTCCCCCCGGCCGAAGGCCGGGCGGCGCATGGCGCCGCGGGCGGACGGCCACGACCGAGTGCACAGCGGTGGCCGAGTACACAGGGCTGTGGGGCTGGGACGTGGCACCGGGCGCGCGGGCGTCGGCGGGGCACTGCTCCTGTGGTGAGGCGTCATGCGCGGCCCCGGGGGCACATCCCCTGGACTTCGCCCCGGAGGTCCCGGCGGGCGCGACCCTGGACGACGCCACCAGGGCATGGGCCGAGGTGCCCGGAGCGTCGGTGCTGCTGCCGGTGGGGCGGACGTTCGAGGTGCTGGATGTCGCGCTCAGCGCGGGTCAGCACGCGCTGGTGCGCCTTGAGCGGATGGGCCTCCCACTCGGGCCCGTATGCGCGACGCCGACCGGTCGCACCCAGTTCTTCGTAGCCCCGGGCGCGGCGTCCGAGCTGCCCGGCCTGCTCTACCGAATGGGCTGGGACGACGCGGCCCTCGATCTGCACTGCCTGAGCACCGGCAGCTTCATCACGGCCCCGCCCTCGGATCACGGCGGCCTCGGACCGGTGCGCTGGCTCCGCCCGCCGTCCCTGGACACCACGGCGACCCCGCCCCAGGCCCGGCTCCTGCTGGGCACCCTGGCGTATGTCTGCCACCGCTCGGCCGCGGTGTAGAACCGCCTTCACACAGCACGGCGGGGGGGCGGCGCCGCCCGCGACTGAACGTCCCCGCCCGCGGGGGGCAGTACTAGCGCGACCCGACCAGCAGCTACCACGCCACCGCGCGCGCCGCGCACTCTCGCCGAGAGACAGAGAGCG
>NZ_JBHXFA010000074.1:6019-29475 GCF_042724175.1 Streptomyces sp. NPDC127084 | reverse complement strand
CCACACACCCACCCCCCCCCCCGCCCCCCCACCCCACAGAGCGCGCGGCGCCCCCCCCGTGGTGGGACTGTCCGGGTCGGACCGACCACCCGGTGACCTAGTCGCCGATCAGCGCGTCGACGAACGCCTCCGGCTCGAACGGGGCCAGGTCGTCGGGACCTTCACCAAGTCCGATCAGCTTGACCGGTACGCCCAGGTCCCGCTGGACCGCGATGACGATGCCGCCCTTGGCCGTACCGTCGAGCTTGGTGAGCACGATGCCGGTGATGTCGACCACCTCGGCGAAGACCCGCGCCTGCACCAGTCCGTTCTGCCCGGTGGTCGCGTCGAGTACGAGCAGCACCTCGTCCAGCGGGGCGTGCTTCTCCACCACACGCTTGACCTTGCCGAGCTCGTCCATGAGCCCGGTCTTGGTGTGCAGTCGGCCCGCCGTGTCGATCAGCACGACGTCCGCACCCTCGGCGATGCCCTCCTTGACGGCGTCATAGGCGATCGACGCCGGGTCCCCGCCCTCCGGTCCGCGTACCGTGCGGGCGCCGACCCGCTCGCCCCAGGTCTGGAGCTGGTCGGCCGCGGCGGCCCGGAAGGTGTCGGCGGCGCCGAGCACGACCGACCGGCCGTCGGCCACCAGGACGCGGGCCAGCTTGCCCGTGGTGGTGGTCTTCCCGGTGCCGTTGACGCCGACGACCATCACGATGCCAGGGCTCTCCAGACCGCTCTCGGTCTTCACCGAGCGGTCGGCGTCCGTACCCAGCAGGCGCAGCAGTTCCTCGCGGAGCAGCGCCCGCAGCTCGTCCGGGGTTCGCGTGCCGAGCACCTTCACCCGCTCGCGCAGGTGCTCGACCAGCTCGTGCGTGGGGGCGACACCGACGTCGGCCCGCAGGAGGGTGTCCTCGATCTCCTCCCAGGTCTCCTCATCGAGGTGCTCGCGTGACAGCAGGGTCAGCAGACCCTTGCCGAGGGCGTTCTGCGAGCGGGCCAGTCGGGCTCGCAGGCGTACCAGCCGTCCCGCGGTCGGCTCGGGGACCTCGACTTCCAGGACGGCCGGTGCTTCCGGCTCCGCCTCTTCGACCGGGGCCTCGGCGGCGGAGGCCTGGGCGTCGGGGAGTACGACCTCCTCGACGGTGCGGCGGGGTTCCTCCCGCGGTGTCTCCGCCTCCTCACCGACGTGCGGCTCGGCTGGCGGAGCGGTGATGGTCGGCGTTTGCGAGGGCGCCGATGGCGGCAGCTGCTTCTTCCGGCGGCTGCTCACCACGAGCCCGCTGATCACGCCGACCGCGACCAGAGCGATGACTACAGCAAGGATGACGATTTCCATAACCCGTCCAGTATCGGCCACGGCTCGCACGAACAGTGCTCTCGGAGGATCACACGAGACTCGCGTCGTACCGGAAAGTTGCGTTCACGGGGTGACGTCCACGGGTGTTCTCATCTGACGCGACGTCAGCTAGCGTCCGGTCATGGCCTTCACCGTCATACGGTTCAACCTCGTCAGCCCGTCGGAGACCCCTGAGTCCCTCGCCACCCGCTACCGCGCCGCGTTGGAGATGGCCGCGTACGCCGACGACCGGGGCGTCGACACCGTCCAGACCGAGGAGCACCACGGCGCGGCGAACAACTGGCTGCCCTCCCCCTTCACCTTCGCGGGCGCTGTGTTCGGGGCCACGCGGCGGATCGCGGTCACCGTGTCCGCCGTCATCGGCCCGCTGCACGACCCGCTGCGGCTCGCCGAGGACATCGCCGTTCTGGACCTGGTCAGCCGGGGGCGGCTGGTCACGGTCGCCGGTATCGGATACCGCCCCGAGGAGTACGCGGCCCATGGCGTCGACTGGCGGCACCGCGGTGCCCTCCAGGACGAGCTGCTGGACACCCTGCTGGCGGCCTGGACCGGGGAGGAGTTCGACTACCGGGGGCGGACGGTTCTGGTCACCCCGCGGCCGTACACCCAGCCGCATCCGATGCTGCTGGTGGGCGGCTCGTCCCGGCCGGCGGCCCGGCGTGCCGCGCGGCTCGGGCTGCCGTTCTTCCCGAGCGCGCATCTGCCCGAGCTCGAGACCTACTACCACCGGCTGCGCGAGGAGTACGGCACGGACGGCTTCTGCATGATGCCCGCGGCGCGGACCTCGCTGCTGCACGTCTCCGAGGACCCGGATCGGACCTGGGCGTCCCACGGCGAGCACTTCCTACACGAGGCGCGGACCTACGCTTCCTGGCAGTCCCGGGACATCCGCTCCGCGGTGCGCTCGGCGGCGACGACGGTGGACGAGCTCCGGGCGGAGGGGGTGTACCGGGTGGTGACGCCGGAGGAGTGCCTGGCGATGGGCGGCGACAGCCTGGTGCTGCACCCGCTGTGCGGCGGGATGCCGGTCGACGAGGGCTGGCGCAGCGTCCACCTGTTCTGCGAACAGGTGCTGCCCCGGCTCAAGGGCTGAGCCGGGGCAGCACCGCGGTCCGAGGAGAGGGGCAGCGGGGATTCAGCCCATCTCCTCCAACGCCTTGCCCTTTGTCTCCGGCACCCATTTGAGGATGAACGGAAACGAGAGCAGTGCGAAGAACGTGTAGATCACGTAAGCGCCCGAGAGGTTCCAGTCCGAGAGGGACGGGAACGTGACGGTGATCAGCCAGTTGGCCACCCACTGGGCCGCCACCGCGACACCCAGCGCCGCGGCGCGGATACGGCCGGGGAACATCTCGCCGAGCAGCACCCACACGACCACGCCCCACGAGAGGGCGAAGAACAGCACGAAGAAGTTGGCGGCGATCAGCGCGACCGTGCCATGGAAGCTCGGCAGTGAGACATCGGCCCCGGTCCCGGTCTTGTACGAGAAAGCCCAGGCGGCGCAACCGAGCGAGACCGCCATACCCGCCGAGCCGATGAGCGCGAGCGGCTTGCGGCCGATCCGGTCGATGAAGATCATCGCGATCACGGTGCCGATGATGTTCACGATGGAGGTTTCGAACGAGTAGAGGAACGAGCTCTCCGGGTTGATGCCCACCGACTGCCACAGTGACGAGCTGTAGTAGAAGATCACGTTGATGCCGACGAACTGCTGCAGGACGGACAGGCCGATACCGATCCAGACGATCGGCAGGAGTCCGAAGCGTCCGCCACGCAGGTCCTTGAACGTCGGCTTGTGCTCGTGCCGCATGTTCTGCTCGATCTCGGCGACCCGGACGTCCAGGTCCACGTCCTTGCCCTCGACGTCGCGGAGCACCTGGCGGGCCTTGTCCTCGCGGCCGACCGAGATCAGGAAGCGCGGCGACTCGGGGATGACCAGCGACAGCAATCCGTAGAGCACCGACGGGACCACCATCACGCCGAGCATCCACTGCCAGGCTTCGAGTCCGGCGATCTCGCCGCGCTGCTCGCCGCCGGCGAAGCTCAGGAGGGCCCAGTTGACCAGCTGTGAGACGGCGATACCGATGACGATCGCGGCCTGCTGGAACGAGGCGAGCCGGCCGCGGTAGGCGGGCGGGGAGACCTCGGCGATATAGGCGGGGCCGATGACCGAGGCCATGCCGATGGCGATACCGCCGAGCACCCGCCACATGGCGAGGTCCCAGAGGGCGAACGGGAGGGCGGAGCCGATCGCGCTCACGGTGAACAGGGCCGCGGCGATCTGCATCACCCGGATACGGCCGATGCGGTCGGCGATCCGGCCGGCCGTCGTGGCTCCGATGGCACAACCGATCAGCGCTGCGGCGATGACCTGTGCCAGGACCTCGGAGCCGACATCGAAGCGGTCCCGGATGGCCACCACCGCGCCGTTGATCACCGAACTGTCGTAGCCGAAGAGGAAGCCACCCATCGCGGCCGATGCCGCGATGAAGATGACATGGCCGAGATGCTCCGGCCGGGCCTTGCGGCCTTCGGGTGACCGCGCCTGCGATGTGCTGGACACATGGACTCCTGGGGCCGTCCGGCGGCGTCGCCGGGCGTGAAGGGACGAGCACTTCAAGTGGCGCACAAGTTCACACCGACCACCACTTGAAGATAAGAACAACGATGCAGAGACTATGCGTTCAAGTATCGAAGTCAATATCTCGGACTGACTTCACGACATCTCTGAATCGGGTGCATTGACTTCAAGTTTTGAAGGTTGCGTGAAAGCGCGGTCGGCGGGAACTAGCGAAGGCGCTGGCTGATGACCTTGGAGACGCCATCTCCCTGCATGGAGACGCCGTACAGAGCGTCGGCGACCTCCATCGTGCGCTTCTGGTGGGTGATCACGATCAGCTGGGAGCTCTCCTGGAGCTCCTGCATGATGCGGATGAGCCGCTGCAGGTTGGTGTCGTCCAGCGCCGCCTCGACCTCGTCCATCACATAGAACGGGCTCGGCCTGGCCTTGAAGATGGACACCAGCATCGCCACCGCGGTCAGCGAACGCTCACCGCCCGAGAGCAGTGAGAGGCGCTTGACCTTCTTGCCCGGCGGACGCGCCTCCACATCGACGCCGGTGGTCAGCATGTTGTCCGGGTCGGTCAGCACAAGGCGTCCCTCACCGCCCGGGAAGAGCCGCGAGAACACACCTTCGAACTCGCGCGCGGTGTCCCGGTACGCCTCCGTGAACACCTGCTCGACGCGTTCGTCGACCTCCTTGACGACCTGGAGCAGATCGGCCCGGGTCTTCTTCAGGTCTTCGAGCTGCTCGGACAGGAACTTGTGCCGTTCCTCCAGCGCCGCGAACTCCTCAAGGGCGAGCGGGTTCACCTTTCCGAGCTGCTGATACGCCCGTTCGGCCGACTTGAGCCGCTTCTCCTGATCCGCGCGTACGAACGGCCTCGGCTGGTTGCGCGGATGCTCCGGGTCGTCCGGCACCTCCTCGCCCTCGGCGGGCGGGGACGGGGGTACGAGCTGGTCCGGCCCGTACTCCGCCACCAGCCCAGCGGGCTCGACACCCAGCTCCTCCAGAGCCTTGGCCTCCAGCTGCTCGATGCGCAGCCGCTTCTCGGCTCCGAGTACCTCACCGCGGTGTACGGAGTCGGTGAGTTTGTCGAGCTCGCCCTTGAGCTCCCTGCCCTCGGCACGGGCGGCCGTCAGCTCCTGCTCGCGGGCGGACTTGGCAGCCTCGGCCGCCGCCCGCTCCCGCTCGGCCCGTACGACGGAGACCTCGACATGGGCGAGCAGCTGACGAGCCCCACGCGAGACGGCCTCGGCCACAGCCGCCTCGTGGCGGAGCCGCGCACGCCGATGCTCGGCCCGTGCCCGGGCCTCACGCTCGGCGCGAGCCCCGCGGTCGAGGGCGTCAGCACGTCCCGCGAGTCCCTTCACCCGCTCCTCATGGGTACGGACCTGGAGACGTGCCTCCATCTCGGTCTGCCGGGCATTGGCGCCGTCGGCCGCCAACCGGTCCCTTACGGAG
Organism: Streptomyces sp. NPDC127084; assembly: GCF_042724175.1. NCBI lineage: Bacteria > Bacillati > Actinomycetota > Actinomycetes > Kitasatosporales > Streptomycetaceae > Streptomyces > Streptomyces sp. NPDC127084. Next base: position 24,112 of record NZ_JBHXFA010000074.1, on the reverse strand, counting down.
GTGTCGGGCTCCTCGTCCCCACCCTCGCCGAAAGGGGCGCTCTCCTCGGCGACCGCCAGCCGTTCGGCCAGCTCCTCCGCCTCGTACAGCGCCTTCTCCAGTGCCTCCTCGGCACGGGTCACCGCCGCGGCCGTACGCTCGGCCTCGCCCGCCGCACCCCTGGCCTGGCCGGCGAGCCGGCCGAGCTGCTGGGCGACGCCCGACTTCTCCTTGTCGGCCGCGCGCCGCCGCTCCCCCAGTTCCTCGACCCGTTGGACGCACTCCTTGCGCCGGCCCGCCGCCTCCTGCTGCCGCCCGGCCAGCTCCTCGCACCGTACGCCCAGCTCCTCCAGCTCGACCGCGGCCTCGTCCACGGCGGCCTGGACTTCCAGCAGACTCGGCGCACCCGCCGAGCCGCCGTGCGCGAAGTGGGCCCCCAGCACATCGCCTTCGGCTGTCACCGCGATCAGCCCGGGACGGGCCCCGAGCAGATCCTCCGCCTCGTCCAGTGTCCCGACGACCACCATGTCCCGTACAAGGCGCTCGACCGCGGGCATCAGTGCCGCGGGCCCGCGCACCAGATCTGCCACACGCGGGGCGGGGACCGCCACCTGAGCCGGAATCATCCCTTCCGCACGCGGCTCCCCGCCTTCCGGGGTGCGGGGAGCCACCAGACGCTCCACGGCGGCCTGCGGCCCGGGCATACGGGCTTCCCGCTGCCCGGTGGCCGGTGTCGGCGGCTGCCCGCTCTCGGACGAGCCGCTTGTTTCCGCCGTCCCACGCACCGCGGCGGTCTCCACCGCGGCCGACCCCTGCGCCGGAACCGAGAGCAGCAGGGCCGCCCGTCCCGCGTCGTGCTTGCGCAGCAGGCGAATCGCTTCCGCGGCGGTGGCTGGGTCCCGTACCGCGACGGCGTCGGCCGCCACGCCCAGCGCGGCCGCGACCGGGATCTCGTACCCCGGTGCGACCGTGAGGAGTTCTGCGGCGGGCCCGAGAAGTCCGATGAGGCTGCCACCGGCCGACAGCAGGGCGCCCGTGCCGTCCTTGCGGCGCAGGCCCTGAGCGAGCGCCTCATGGCGGGCGGCCAGGGCGGCGCGTCGGCGCTCGGCCGCCGTGGCGGCCTCGCGGGCCGCCGACAACGCGGCCTCCGCCTCCGTCAGTTCCCGCCTGGCCCCGTCATGGGCCTCGGCCAGAGCGGAGTCGTCCGCGTCCAGACCGTCCACCTCGGCCTTGAGTTGCTCGTACTCTTCCTGGGCCGCGGTCGCCCGCTCCCGGGCCTCGTCGCTGGCTGCCGCCAGCCGGTCGATCTCCGCTTGAGCCGACGCGGCACGCGAACGGGCGGCGTTGACCTGGCCGTTCAACCGGGCGAGTCCTTCGCGCCGGTCGGCGATCGCCCGCGCGACGTCCTTCAGCCTCCGCTCCTCGACCGCGAGTTCGCGCTCCAGTTCGGCGCGGTGCGCCACGGTGTCCTCGAGCGCGCGTTCGGCCGCTTCCAATGCGGCCTCCAGCTCCGCCTCCTGCTCACGGATCCGGACGGCCTCGCGCTCCATGTCCTCGGGGTCCCGCCCACGGCGCTCCTCCGCGGGCACGGAGGTCGCGCTCTTCACCCGGGCGTCGGCCAGTGACACGGTGCCCCGCACCCGCTCCGCGAACTGCGAGAGCTCGTACCAGGTCTGCTGGGCTCGCTGGAGACGCGGCGTCAGCCGCCGCACCTCGTCCTCCAGAGCCGCCTCTCGGGTCTGCGCGGCCTTCAGCTCCCGCTCCGCGGTCTCCTTGCGCTGCTTGAGCGCGGCCTCGTCGGCGACCTCCGACTTCAGCGCCTCGCTCATCCGTACGAGATCGTCGGCGAGCAGCCTCAGCCGGGCGTCACGCAGGTCGGCCTGGATCACCGCGGCCCGCCGGGCCACGGCCGCCTGCCGTCCGAGCGGCTTGAGCTGGCGCCGCAGCTCATCGGTCAGGTCCTGGACGCGCGCGAGGTTGGCCCGCATCGCGTCGAGCTTCCGCAGCGCCTTCTCCTTGCGCTTGCGGTGCTTGAGCACACCGGCGGCCTCTTCGATGAACGCGCGCCGCCCCGTCGGGTCGGCGTGCAGCACGGAGTCGAGCCGGCCCTGCCCGACGATGACATGCATCTCGCGTCCGATACCGGAGTCCGAGAGCAGTTCCTGGATATCGAGGAGCCGGCAGGTGTCCCCGTTGATCTGGTATTCGCTGCCGCCGTTGCGGAACATGATCCGCGTAATGGTGACCTCGGCGTAATCGATCGGCAGTGCCCCGTCGGAGTTGTCGATCGTCAGTGAGACCTCGGCACGGCCGAGCGGCGGGCGCCCGGTCGTCCCGGCGAAGATGACGTCCTCCATCTTGCCGCCGCGCAGCGATTTGGCGCCCTGCTCGCCCATGACCCAGGAGAGCGCGTCCACCACGTTCGACTTGCCTGAGCCGTTCGGGCCGACGACGCAGGTGATGCCCGGCTCGAAACGCAGTGTCGTGGCGGACGCGAAGGATTTGAACCCGCGCAGGGTCAGGGCCTTGAGGTGCACGCCCGGGGACTCTACCTTTCGGTCACGGTTTCACCTATGAAGGTGCAGGGCAGATCAGACGGTAAAGCACGGTGAACGCGAACCGACAAAGGACTGACGACAGGGAAACGCGGAGCGCCGAACGACGCGGCGCGGAGACAGCGCCCACGGCGCATACGGGCAAGACAGGTTCCGGCAGCGATGCGCGGCGATGTACAGGCCGAAGTGCGGGCCTACGGGGAGGCAAAAAAGAAGGGACGCCGAAGCGTCCCTTGCATACCTACCAGCGAGAGTTTCTCACCTGATCCCGATCTCGGGCTGACATCAGGTGAGCGCCGGCTCGCCCTTGGGTACGTTGACGTCGATGCCTTCAAGCAGCGACTCGCCATGGTGCTGTGCGGCGGCAGCACTCAGCACGTCGTTCTCGGACTGGATCCGTACGAGCTCGGACTCCAGATCCTGGACGCGCTGCTGAAGCCGTCGCATCTCGGCGAGAAGTCGCGGGTCGGATCCGCCGACGTAACCGAGAAGCGCCTTTGCCATGATGGATGGTCCTCCACACTGAGTGACCGACCGATGCGGTGTGGGTCGTGAGGGATTTTCGCACCCGCGGTGCTCGGCAGCGCTTGTTCTGACTGCGGTTCGTACTGCCAAACAACTAAGGTGCGCGGGGCTTCCAGCGTCTCACCAAAAAGTTTGACGGTCAACACGATCACACCCCGTATCGGCAGACATCCCGGGGGCAGGCGGCCGCGAACTTCGCGACCACGGCTCTCCAGCGGGGCCTGGGGGCGAGGAGATCATCCTTAGGGCGGCAGCCTGGCACGTAGAGGCCGTTCTTGGCAACCACCAGGCCATTTCCATCGAACACATGCGCTGTCGGCGCCGATATGAACACACCGTGTGGCCGTATGCCCGCCCCGTCTCGACCTTCCCTCAGCGGATCGCGAACCCGTCGTATCCGCCGCGCGGAACACCCCAGATCTCGGTCACGCCGTCGACGTTCCCGGGCGTGTCGGACGAGCGGAGCCACTCCAGGAGACGGTGGCAATTGTCACGTGGACCTTCCGCCACGACCTGCACCCGGCCGTCGTCGAGATTGAGCGCGAAGCCCTCAAGGCAGCCGATCTCCAGAGCGTTTTCCCTGGTGAACCAGCGAAATCCGACACGCTGTACGCGGCCGCGCACCCAGACCGTGATGCGCGCATGTTCATTCATGCCCCGCAAGCTATCCGGTCGATGGTGCGCACATCACATCGCCTGAGTCCGTATTGGCGTACATTGCCACGCATTGACCTCACTCGTATGGGTGAGGTCCACTCTCATACAGAAAGGGCGACCGGATGGGACGCCACCGCCGGAAGAACCGGGCCGCAGTGCCCGTCCGCACCGGGCTGCTCGCAGCCGTCGCCGCCGTGGCAGTCGCCACCGTGGCCGCGGCCACCGGTGTCGTGCCGGGCGGCAAGGAGTTCCTCCTGGGCGAGAACAGCTCCAGCAGCCGGCAACTCGAGGTCCGGGAGTCCGGATCCGACGGGAGCGGCGAGAAGGCTAAGGACGCCGGCAAGAGCGGTACGTCGTCGACCCACGGCAAGGCGTCGGCGGCCCCCGCCAAGCCTCAGGCCCAGTCGAAGACGCCCGCGCCGCGGGCGGCGAAGTCCGCCGCCCCGGAGAAGAGCGCCACCTCGTCGGCGCCCGGCCGGACCACCGTCCCGGAGGCGCCGACCGCGGCAGTGGAGACTGAGCGGACGCAGCGGCCCGACTCGAAGGCCCAGCAGCAGCGGACTCCCCGGGCCGCCGATCCGCAGAAGACCGTCACGCGGCCGGCCGCCCCGGAGCGCAGCCTCGTCCCCGAGCCCGCGCGCTCGCCTGAGTCCCCGGCACCGACTGCCACAGCCACCGCTTCGGCTTCGGCTTCGGCTTCGGCTTCGGCTTCGGCTTCGGCTTCGGCTTCGGCTTCGGCTTCGGCTTCGAAGGAGACGTCATCGGCGGCCACGGGCGAAGCGGCTGCCGAGGCCCAGGTCCTCACGCTCGTCAACGAGGAGCGTGCCCGAGTGGGCTGCGCCCCGCTGCGCGGCGACGGGTCGCTCGCCGCGCTGGCCGACCGGTTCAGCGAGGACATGGCGGCACGCGGCTTCTTCGGCCATGTCGATCCGGACGGCAACGACCCGTGGAAGCGGGCCGCCGAGATGGGCGTCGGCAACCTGGGAGCGGAGAACATAGCCCGCGGCCCCGGCGACCCCGAAACGGTGGTGCGCCACTGGATGAACGACGACGTCCAGCGCGCGAACATGCTGAACTGCGCCTACCAGACCATGGGGGTGGGCGTGTCCTTCGCGGGCGGCGGCCCCTTGTGGACACAGGAACTCGGGCTCTGAGCCTGCCGCCCCCGCTCCGCTGTGCTCACCGTAGGCGCTGTCCTGCGGTGAGCACCTGCTTGCGGGATGCGCGGGCGTATGGTGAGTGCTGTGGCTGACGACCTTGATGATCTCGCTGAAGACCTCGCCTTCGATGTGTTCAGCCGGCAGTGCCCGTCCCGCAGCGCGCTGGAGCATGTGACCGGCCGATGGGGCAGCCTGACGCTGGGTGCCCTCCATGAGTCGGGCTGCCGCTTCAACGAGCTGCGCCGCCGGGTCGACGGCGTCAGCGAGAAGATGCTCTCCCAGACCCTTCAGGCGCTGGAGCGGGACGGTCTGGTGCACCGCGAGGCGCAGCCGACCAATCCGCCGCGGGTCGACTACGAGCTCACCCCACTCGGCCGGCAGGTGGCTGAGCGGCTCATGGCCCTGATCGAACTCGTGGAGAGCCGGATGCCCGAGGTGCTCACCGCCCGCGAGCGCTACGACGAGACGCGCGGCGGGCGCTGACAGCGCGGGCAGAAGTAGCTGGAGCGATTCATCCACGGGCGCCGGCGCATGGGTGTCCCGCAGCGGCGGCAGGGCTCGCCCGCGCGACCGTAGGCGTCGAGGGAGCGGTCGAAGTACCCGGACTCGCCGTTCACGTTGACGTAGAGGCTGTCGAAGCTGGTACCGCCGACGGCGAGCGCCGCGGTCATCACGTCCCGTACGTGCCCGAGGAGTTCGAGCGAGCGGGGGCGGTTCAGGCTCATCGTCGGCCGGTCGTAGTGCAGTCTGGCGCGCCACAGGGCTTCGTCGGCGTAGATATTGCCGACCCCGCTGATCAACGACTGGTCGAGCAGCGCCCGCTTGACGGTGGTACGTCTGCGGCGCAGCGCGGTGACGAAGCCCGAGTCGTCGAAATCGGGGTCGAGCGGGTCCCGTGCGATATGGGCGATGACGTCCGGGAGCCCTTCGGGGCTGGTGTCGTGCAGCGAGAGACCGCCGAAGGTGCGCTGGTCGACGAAGCGGAGCTCGGTGCCGAGGGTGTCGTCGAAGCGGATACGGATCCGCAGATGCTTCTCGTCGGCCGCGGTCTCGGGCTGCACGAGTAGCTGCCCACTCATCCCCAGGTGCCCGAGCACCGCGGCGCCGCTGTCCTCCAGCGGCAGCCACAGGTACTTCCCGCGCCGCTGGGCGACACCGATCCGGTGTCCTTTGAGCCGGGCCGCGAAGTCCTCGGCCCCGCCGAAGTGGCGTCTGACGGCCCGGGGGTGGAGCACCTCGGCCTCGGAGACGACCCGGCCGGAGACCCATGCCTCCAGTCCACGCCGGACCACTTCGACCTCGGGCAACTCGGGCACGGGTGGCTCCTCCTCGGTGGTCTACGGGACGACGCCCGCAGCGTACCTCCGGCGCGTACGGGGGTTCCCCGCACCGGGCACGCGATCCGGGAGGGCTGGATCCCGGTTGAAATCCGAAGGCCTCCGCCGCACCGGGGTGCGGCGGAGGCCTTCGGCCCGCAGATCAGGCCGTGGCCTGCTGCGAAGGGGCGCCGGCCCCTTCGGAGGCGGATTCATCGGATTCATCGGCGACAGCCTGCTCGGCAGCCGCCTTCTCCGCGGCGACCCGCTCGTCCGCCGCGGCGCGGATCGCGCGCCACGCGGACTCGGCCGCCTGCTGTTCCGCTTCCTTCTTGCTACGGCCAGTGCCGGTGCCGTACGAGACACCACCGACGCGGGCAGCAGCAGTGAAGGTCTTCTCGTGGTCCGGACCGGTCTCGGTGACCAGGTACTCGGGCACACCAAGGCCCTCGGCCGCGGTGAGCTCCTGGAGGCTGGTCTTCCAGTCCAGTCCGGCACCGAGGTTGGAGGACTTCTCGATCAGCGGGTCGAAGAGCCGGTGCACCAGCTCGGATGCCGCGTCGAGCCCCTGGTCGAGATAGACAGCGCCGATCACGGCTTCAAGCGTGTCGGCGAGGATGGACGCCTTGTCCCGGCCGCCCGTGCCCTCTTCGCCCCGGCCGAGCCGGATGAAGGAACCCAGGTCCAGGCCACGCCCGACCTCCGCCAACGCGCGCGAGTTGACCACCGCGGCCCGCAGCTTGGCCAGCTGGCCTTCGGGCAGATCCGGGTGGGTGCGGTAGAGCGTGTCCGTGACCACCAGTCCGAGCACCGAGTCCCCGAGGAACTCAAGCCGCTCGTTGGTGGGCAGACCGCCGTTCTCGTACGCGTATGAACGGTGGGTCAGCGCACGCACCAGAAGGGCGGACTCGAGTGGATACCCGAGCCGCCCTTCCAGAAGCGTGTGGGGCGAGGCTGCGCTTGCGTTGTCTGCCTGCTTACTGGCGCTGGCGTCAGACATGGAGCCTCTCACCAGCCGCTCAGACCTCGAGGACCTGGCGCTTGTTGTAGGTGCCGCAGCTCGGGCACGCGATGTGCTGCAGCTTCGGCTCCTGGCAACGCTCGCACGAAACCAGGGTGGGGACCGCAGCCTTCCACTGCGACCGGCGGTGGCGCGTGTTGCTGCGCGACATCTTCCGCTTCGGAACAGCCACGGCTACTTCTCCTGCTTCTCGGCGGCGCGAGGTGATCGAGGCGCGTCGCCGCTCATCTTGTCCTTCTCACCGGTTCCCAGTGAATCGGCGAGTCCCTGCAATGCCGCCCAACGGATGTCGACGGCGTCGTGGTGGTGCTCCGGATCGTCATTGAGGCTGACCCCGCACTGGGGGCACAGACCCGCACAGTCCTCCCGGCACACCGGCTGCATCGGCAGTGCGAGCACCACCGCGTCACGCAGCACGGGCTCGAGGTCGAACATGCCGTCCTCGAGGAAGAGCATGTCCTCGTCCTCGGCGTCGTCGCCCGGTTCCGCAGCGCGGCTGCGACCCCGGTCGTCGGCGTCAGGGTACGAGAACATCTCCTGGAATTCCGCCACGACCTCTTGGTGCAGCGGCTCCAGACACCTTACGCACTCCCCCTCGGCCCGGGCACGGGCGGTGCCCGTGACGAGCACCCCTTCCATGACGGATTCGAGGCGGAGCTCAAGCTCCACCGGAGCGCCCGCGGGCACCCCGATCACCTCTTCGATGCCGAATACCGGCGTACCGGGCGCGTCGACCGTGCGGGTCAGCCGCTGGAGCGCACCAGGACGCCGTCCCAGCTCGTGTGTGTCGAACACGAGGGGGTTGCGATGGTCGAGGCGGGCGTTCAGGGCGCTTCCTGCTTTCGGGTCGTGCGTCTGGATCGAGAGGGGTCGCGGTTTCCGAGCAGCATCGAGCTGCACGCACGCGCGACCGAACAGCCAGGATACTGGACCGTTCGCTGTTGGCCCAATCGGGTCCCGCCGGTCGCCGCCGCTCCCAGCCGGTCTCCGGCGGTCAGTGGATCAGCGGCCCTGCTCGTAACGCCGCAGCTGCTCCATGTCGATCATGCTCGTGTCGAAGAAGCTCGTCTCGTCGAGCTGCGGCTGCGTCGGGGCCTGAGGCTGCTGCTGGTACTGCTGTTGGTACTGCTGCTGCTCGTAGCCGTACTGCTGCTGGGCATAACCCTGCTCGTACTGCCCTTGGTCGTACTGCTGTGCGTAGCCCTGCTGGGCGCCGTAGGCGCCGGTGGCGTACGGGTCCTGCTGGTAGGCGTACGGGTCCTGGGGCTGCCCGCCGTAGCCCGTGTCCGCGGAGTACGGTCCGGCCTCGGCCTGGACCTGGGCCGGGATGTGGACGGGCTGCTCCGGCTGCGCCTGCGGATACGGCTGCTGCTGCGGCTCAGGGTCGGCGAGCTCGGCGAGCCCCGCGAGGTAGTCCGCGTCACTGGTGGTCGTCTGCCGTGTGCCGACCGCGTCCTGGGCGGCGATATGGGCTCCGAGCTCGTCCGTGGCGATCCGGCCGTGCAGCTTCTGCCGACCGCGTCCGACCGCCTCCAGGGTCTTGCTGAGCACCGCCTCGAAGGCGCCGAGCTTGGCGTCCACGTATTCGTCGGCCCGCTGGATCAGCGTCTGCGGATCGGCGCTGTACTCGGGTGCGTCGTCATCGGCCGGATCGGCGTAGCCCTGGTCGCCGGGCGCCGGGGAACGACCGAGCAGCTTCTCGCGCCCGCGGTCGACGGATCCGATGGTCTTGTTGAGCACGACCTCGAAGTTGGCGAGCTTGGAGTCGACGTACTCATCGGCCTCCGCGCGGATCTCCGCGGAGTCCCGGCGGGCCTCGGAGAGGATGCGATCCGCCTCCTCCTGCGACTGCCGGGCGATCTGGGTGCCGGAGACCATGGAGCCGCGCTCGGAATGCGCGGCCTCGATGATCCGCGCGGCCTCCTGGCGGGCATCGGCGACCATCTGCTCACGGTCGCCGATCAGCTCCTGGGCCTGGGCGAGCGAGCCGGGCAGGGCCTCGCGCACCTCCTCGAGCATGGCGAGCAGCTCGGCGCGGTTGACCACGCACGAGGCCGACATGGGCATGGACCGGGCGTTCCCGACCACCTCGACGATCTCGTCGAGCTTCTTCTGCACGTCCACCGTGTGCTCGCCACTCTCTACACAGTCACAACAGCCGATTGCCGGTTCGGAGCCGGACGGGACGACTGTACGGGCAGTCGGCCCGGGTCCGACAGCCGGTGACGCTCAGTCAGGCCCCGGGGCCCTGCGTCACCTCTCCGGAAGGCGCTCGGTCAGCGAGGCCAGCACCACGGGGGGCACCAGGTGGGACACATCGCCACCCCACGCCGCGACCTCCTTGACCAGGGAGGACGACAGGAAGCTGTAGGTCGGGCTGGTGGGGACGAACAGCGTCTCGACACCGGATAGCCCGTTGTTCATCTGGGCCATCTGGAGTTCGTAGTCGAAGTCGCTGACGGCGCGCAGGCCCTTGACGATGGCGGGGATGTCCCGCTCCTTGCAGTAGTCGACGAGCAGGCCGTGGTACGCCTCCACCTCGACGTTCCCGTACTCGGCGGTGACCTCGCGGATCAGCCCGATCCGCTCGTCCACGGTGAACAGGCCCTTCTTGGCCTGGTTGATCATCACCACGACGTGTACGACGTCGTACAGCTTGGAGGCGCGGGCGATGATGTCGAGATGTCCATTGGTAATGGGGTCGAACGACCCCGGACAGACGGCGCGGCGCAACTGAAGTCCCTCGCTCTCCGGTCCGGTCATGGTGCGTCTTCGCACGTAGAGGCGGCGCGACCGTACCAAAGCGTCCCTTCGCCGTAACGACGGGCCCTCAGTGGTTCGATGCCGTCGGGCCAGTCGAACTCCCCGCCTCTGGTGCTGCGCTCCACGGTGACGACGGCGTCGTCCGCGAGCCAGCCCCCCGCGCGGAGTGTGAGGAGGATCTCGCGAAGATCGTCATCGGTTACGGCGTACGGGGGGTCCAGGAACACGATGTCGTACGCGTCCCCCGGCACCGGTCCCTGGATGACCTGTTCAGCCCGGCCGTTGCGCACCTCGGCGCCCGGCAGGGCGAGCGCGCGTACGTTGTCCCTGACCGTGCGGACGGCGCGGTTGTCGGCCTCCACGAGCAGTGCGTGGGACGCGCCCCGGGACAGGGCTTCGAGCCCGACGGCGCCCGAACCGGCGTAGAGATCGGCGACCCGCAGGCCCCGCAGGGTGCCGAACAGCGACTCCCAGGTGGAGAAGAGGCCCTCACGCGCCCGGTCGGAGGTCGGGCGGGTGCCGTTGCCCGGCGGCACGGCCAGGCGACGTCCGCCGGCCGCACCGGCGATCACGCGGGTCATCTGGGTCCTTCTCGGCGCTTGTCTCGGTCCGGTCAGCCTCCACGATATGGGTTTCGCCGCACACCCGGGTCCATGGCCCGCCGCCGATGGCGCCGTCAGCCCTTGTCCAGGTACTGCTCGCGGTCCGCGTCGAGCAGTGCGTCGAGCGCGGTACGCAGCTCCGGGAACCGCTCCAGGTCCGGATCGGACGCGACCACCGCCACGGCCTCCTCGCGGGCGGCGGTGATCACGTCCTCGTCCTCGATGACGGCCAGCACCCGCAGCGATGACCTGACGCCGGACTGCGCCTGGCCCAGCACATCGCCTTCACGGCGTTGTTCGAGATCGATACGGGACAGCTCGAAGCCATCCAGCGTGGCCGCCACCGCACCGAGCCTGGCGCGGGCCGGGCTCGCTTCCGGCATCTCGGTGACGAGCAGGCAGAGGCCGGGGGCGGAGCCACGGCCGACCCGGCCGCGCAACTGGTGGAGCTGGGAGACGCCGAAGCGGTCCGCGTCCATGATCACCATGGCGGTCGCGTTGGGTACGTTCACCCCGACCTCGATGACGGTCGTGGCCACCATCACGTCCACCTCGCCGGCGGCGAAGCGGCGCATCACGTCGTCCTTGTCGTCGGGCGCCATACGGCCGTGCAGCACCTCCACCCGCAGTCCGCTCAACGGGCCCTCGGCCAGCCGCTCCGCCACGTCGAGCACGGCGAGCGGTGGACGCTTCTCGGTCTCGTCCTCCGGGGACTTCTGCCGGGCGTCCGCGGACTGGGACTGGTCGACGGAGTCACCGATCCGCGGGCAGACCACATACGCCTGGTGGCCGTGCCCGACCTCCTCCCGCACCCGCTCCCAGGCCCGCGCCAGGAAGTGGGGTTTGTCGGCGGCCGGGACCACATGCGACGCGATGGGCGAGCGCCCGGCGGGCAACTGGTCCAGCACGGATGTCTCCAGGTCGCCGAAGACCGTCATGGCGACCGTGCGGGGAATCGGGGTGGCGGTCATGACCAGCAGATGGGGCGGCTGCTTGCCCTTGCCGCGCAGGGCGTCTCGCTGCTCCACGCCGAAGCGGTGCTGCTCGTCCACGACGACCAGTCCCAGATCGTGGAACCGGACCTTGTCCTCGATCAGCGCGTGTGTGCCGATGACGATCCCGGCCTCACCGGTCGCCAGGTCGAGCAGGGCCTGCCGGCGGGCGGCGGCGCCCATGGAACCGGTGAGCAGCACCACCTTCGTCGCCCGCTCGGCACCGCCGAGCATGCCGCCTTCGGCGAGGTCGCCCATCATCTCCACGATCGAGCGGTGGTGCTGCTGCGCGAGGACCTCGGTGGGGGCCAGCATCGCCGCCTGGCCGCCCGCGTCCACGACGGCGAGCATCGCGCGCAGGGCCACCATCGTCTTGCCGGAGCCCACCTCACCCTGGAGCAGCCGGTGCATGGGGTGCTCGGTGGCCAGATCGCCGAAGATCTCGGCGGAGACCTTCCGCTGGCCCTCGGTGAGAGTGAACGGCAGTCGCGCGTCGAAGGCACTCAGCAGCCCGTCGGGGGCGGGCCTGCGGGCAACCGCGGGAAGCTGGGCGTCCGCGTGGCGCCGCCGGGCGAGGGCGACTTGGAGTACGAAGGCCTCGTCCCACTTCAGCCGGGCCCTGGCCTCCTCGACGTCCGCCTTGCCGCCGGGCCGGTGGATCTTGAGCAGCGCCTCGGGAAGTGACACGAACCCGCGCCCCTCGCGCAGCGCGGGCGGCAGCGGATCGAGCGCCTCGTGCGCCCGGGGCAGGACCGCGTCCACGGCCTTGGCGATCTTCCAGGACTCCAGGCCCTTGCAGGCGGGGTAGATCGGGATGAGCTTCCCGGCGAACGCGCTGACCGCGCCCTCACCGCCGGGTGTGCCGCCCGTGCCCTCGGACGGCAGCCGCTCGTAGCTGGGGTGGGCGAGTTGCAGCTTGCGGTTGAACATGGACACCTTGCCGGCGAACATCGCGCGGCTGCCCGGCGGGAGGTCCTTGTGGGGTTTGTGGATGCCACGCCCGAAGAACACGAGCTGCAGCCGCCCGCTGCCGTCGGTGATGGTGATCTCCAGGCGCTGCCCCCGCCCGCCGTTGAACTTGTGCACACGTGCGTCCGCGACCTGGGCCACGACCGTGACGTCCTCGTCCAACGGGAGCTCGGCGAGACGGGTGAGCTGCCCGCGCTCCTCGTAGCGCCGGGGATAGTGGTGCAGGAGGTCGCCCACGGTGCGCAGGCCGAGGTTCTCGGCCATGACCTTGGCGGTCGCGGGGCCGAGGCTGGTCTTCAGGGGTTCATCCAGTGCGAGCTGTGCGGACACGCGGTCCATTGCACACCACGGCACCGACAACCGTCTCGTCGCCGGGGGGACGGGTTTCGCAGCGCTGCTTCAGGGGGGCGGGACCCCGCGCGTCACTCGACGCCGATCATCAGCGGCGCGCCCGCCCCGTCGTGGATCACCGTGTCCACCGCCAGGTGCCCTCTGCGCACGTGGGCCTCCAGTCGGTCCGCCAAGCCGGACGGGGCGTCGTCCGGGAGGACGAGGGTGACGAGTTCACCGCCGGCGGAGAGCATGCGGTCGAGCACCGTCTCCGCCGTGGACGCCAGGTCCTCGCCGATCACCGCCACATCGCCGTCGATCAGACCCAGGACGTCCCCGGCCTGGCAGACCCCCGCCGAGGTGAAGGACTGCCGCTCGGCCACGGCCAGTTCGCCGTAGCGGGTGGCGCCAGCCGCCGAGGTCATCGCGACGACGTCCTCGTCGAAGCGGCGGTCGGGTTCGTGGACCGCGAGGGCCGCGATCCCCTGGACCGGCGAGCGGGTGGGGATGAGGGCGACCCGGACGCCCTCGGTACGGGCCTGTTCCGCGGCCGCCGCCGCGGTGTGGCGCAGCTCGGGGTCGTTCGGCAGCAGTACGACCTCGCGCGCGTGCGCCCTCCGGATGGCCGCGACGAGTACGCCGCTCGCGAGGGGTTCCCCGGGCCGCGCCAGCACCGTGGTCGCACCGGCCGTCTCGCAGAGCACCGCGAGCCCTTCGCCGGGCACCACGGCCACGACGGCGCGTTGTACCGGTTCGCGAGGTTCGGCGGGTGGGGCCGTGTCGAAGTGGGTGATCCGGATCCGGTAGGGGCGGCCTGCCTCGACGCCCGCTTCCACGGCCGCGCCGGCGTCGTCCACATGGACGTGGACGTTCCACAGTCCGTCACCGCCGACGACGACGAGTGAGTCTCCGAGGCCGTCGAGGCGCTCCTTGAGCCGGGCCACCGCGGAGTCGCCGGCCTCCAGGAGGTAGATCACCTCGAAGGCGGGCCCGCCGTGGGGACATGGTTCCGCGGAGACGGCCGGGTCCGTGACGGATTCCGCCGGGTGGGCCCGGGGCACCGGTCGTTGTCGTTGCCGTACCGGGGCCTTCCCCGGCGGCGCCTCCCCCGTCACCGCTTCCAGCAGCGCGCCCAGCACCGCGAGCAGTCCCTGGCCCCCGGCGTCCACCACACCGGCCCGGCCCAGTACGTCGAGTTGCCCGGGAGTCTCGTCCAGTGCCGTGCGCGCGCCCGCGTATGCGGCCGGCAGCGCGGCTGTGTCGTCGTCTTCGGGGAGCGCGGCGCGGCCCGCCGCCGTCGCCACGCTCAGGATCGTGCCCTCCACGGGGTGCGCGACCGCCTCGCGCGCGGACCGCGCGGCCCGCCGCAGCGCCGCTGCCACGCCGCCCTCCTGGTCCACCAGTACCTCGGTCATGCCCCGCAGCAGCTGGGCCAGGATGGTTCCGGAGTTCCCGCGCGCCCCGATCAGCGCCCCGTGGGCCATGGCCCGCATGGCGTCTTCGAAATCGGGCTCCGTGGCCGCCCCGGGCTCGTACGCCGCGAAGACCGCCTCAACCGAGCGGGCCGCGGATTCGACGGTGAGATACAGGTTGGTGCCGGTGTCCCCGTCCGCGACCGGGTAGACGTTGATCGCGTCGAGCTCCTCGCGCTCACGCCCCAGCGCGTCCAGTGCCAGCGCGCACCAGTCGCGCACCACCCGGGCGTCGATCGCCCGCCCCGCGCCCGCCACCGTCCTTGCGCGCGGCCCCGCGGGCTCCTCGCGAAGCCCGTCCTGTTTCGGCAACTGTCGTCCCTCCTTGAGCGGCTTGAGCGCCCGGCTGCACCGCAGGGTAGACCCGGGGCCGGACCAGGACCGGGCGGGGGGCGAGGGATGCCATGGTAGTTTCGTTGTACGGGAGCAGCCGTTGTATGCTGCTCCGGTTGCCCGATGAAAGTCGGGCTATTCCCCCGGCAAGCCACTTCAGACACCTGATTCCGGCACGCCGGATTTCACTGTAAGTGCATCTGAAGTCTTTGGAGTGACCCGTGGCTGCCAACTGCGACGTCTGCGGCAAGGGGCCGGGCTTCGGCAACAACATTTCGCACTCGCACCGCCGTACGTCCCGTCGCTGGAACCCGAACATCCAGCGCGTGCGTGCCGTGGTCGGTCGGACGCCGAAGCGGCTCAACGTCTGCACCTCGTGCATCAAGGCCGGCAAGGTCTCGCGCTAACCGCGACGTTTTGTCGTAGCGCAGCCCGCCGGTTGCCTTGGAAAGCCGGTCCACTGATGTGGACCGGCTTTTTGCCGTGCCCGCACGGCTTCCAGGCGGGGGTTGCGGGAGAGCCCGGTTACGGGCGAGCCCTCAGCGGAAGCGCCAGCCGTGGTCGACCGGCCCGATCCCGCCGCCCAGCGCGTAACCCGCGACGATGGCGCCGGTGACGTACTCCTTCGCCGCGTACACGGCATCGGGGACCGTGAGCCCCTTGGCGAGCCCCGATGCCACGGCCGAGGCCAGTGTGCAGCCGGTGCCGTGGGTGTGCAGGTTGCCGTGACGGGGCGACCGCAGCCAGTGTTCGTCGGTGCCGTCGGTGAGCAGGTCCACGGCGTCCCCCGCGAGATGCCCGCCCTTAATCAGCGCCCAGCGCGGCCCGAGGTCCAGCACCGCGTCCGCCGCACGCCGCAGGTCGGACTCGCCCGCCACCCGTACGCCGGTGAGCTGGGCGACCTCGTCCATGTTCGGGGTGGCCACGGTCGCGGCAGGCAGCAGCTTCCCGCGTACGGATTCCAGCGCGGACTCGGCGATCAGCGGGTCGCCGTGCTTGGAGACGCCGACCGGGTCCACCACCACGGGCACGTCCGTGGCGGCCAGCAGTTCGGCGACACACTCGACCAGTTCGGCCGACGCCAGCATGCCTGTCTTGACGGCGTCGACGCCGATGTCGTCGGCGACGCTGCGGTACTGGGCGCGCACCGCTTCGGCCGGAAGCTCCCAGGCGCCCTGCACGCCGAGCGAGTTCTGGGCCGTCACGGCGGTGATCACGCTCATTCCGTGGACCCCGAGCGCCAGCATCGTCTTGAGGTCGGCCTGGATCCCGGCACCGCCGCCGGAGTCGGATCCGGCGACGGTGAGCACCCGCGGCGGTGCCTGGGCCGCGTGCTCGGCGCTCACGCTCCCTCCCCGAAGTGGTCCCAGCCGCCCTTGCTGGTCCAGGGCGCGCCGTCCACTGTCACCTGGGGCAGCGCGGACGGGTTGAGGACCTCGCCGATCACCTTCCAGCGGGCGGGCAGTTTCGCGTCCGGGGGGAAGGTCGCGACGATGGCGTGGTCCTCGCCGCCGCTGAGCACCCATTGCAGCGGGTCGACGCCGACTGCCTGGCCGATGTCGTTCATCTGCGTGGGGATGTCGATGAGTCCGGAGCGCAGGTCGATACGGACCTTGCTGGCCTCCGCGATATGGCCGAGGTCGGCGACCAGGCCGTCGCTGACATCGGTCATGGCGGTGGCGCCGAGTCCGGCCGCAGCGGGCCCCGCGTGGTACGGCGGTTCCGGGCGGCGGTGCGCCTCCACAAAGGCGCGGGGCGAGCGGAAGCCGCGGGAGAGGACCGCGTGTCCGGCGGCGGACCAGCCCAACCAGCCCGTGTACGCGACGACATCACCGGGCTGGGCACCCGCCCGGGTCACCGGGTCGTGGTTGCGCAGGTCGCCGAGTGCGGTGATCGCGACGGTGATGGTGTCGCCGCGTACGACGTCCCCGCCGACCACCGCCGCCCCGGCGACCTGGCATTCGTCGCGGATACCGTCCATCAGCTCGGTGGCCCAGGTGACCGGAAGATCTGCGGGCACGACCAGGCCGAGCAGCAGCGCGGTGGGCACCGCGCCCATGGCCGCGATATCGGCCAGGTTCTGGGCCGCGGCCTTGCGGCCCACGTCGTACGCGGTCGACCAGTCGCGCCGGAAATGCCGTCCCTCCAGCAGGAGATCGGTGCTGGCCACCACCCTGCGGTCGGGAGCGGCCACCACCGCGGCGTCATCGCCGGGTCCGAGCCGTACGGCGGGGGTGGTGGTGAGCCGGGAGGTGAGCTCCCTGATGAGCCCGAACTCCCCCAGCTCGCCCACAGTGCCCTTCATTCCTGTGCTCCTTCTGCCCCAGTGCGCTTGCGGTCGCGAGCTGTCACTGCTGTCGGTACGGTCGAGTAGGCCGAGCCGCCGGTCAACTTCCGCGCTGTCCGCGCCACGCTGCGCGCGCCTTGGAGCGCGCGGGTCTCCCCGCGGCCCGCGGCGACGCGATACCGTGGCGTCCCTTCTCCCCACATGATCCTCGTGGCCGCCCTGGAGGTTCCGTGGTACAGGCGTACATCCTTATTCAGACCGAGGTGGGCAAGGCGTCGACCGTCGCCGAGACCATCGCCAAGATCCCGGGGGTGATCCAGGCCGAGGACGTGACGGGTCCGTATGACGTGATCGTGCGCGCCCAGGCCGATACGGTGGACGAGCTCGGTCGCATGGTGGTCGCCAAGGTCCAGCAGGTGGACGGCATCACGCGAACGCTGACCTGCCCGGTCGTGCACCTGTAGCCCCCGTCTACGCTTGGCCGGTGTTGTCCTTTCACCGGCATACCCCTCTGCCCGCCACGGCCGCGGTGCTACTGGCCGTCGCGGGCTGCGCCGCGGACGCGCCCGTGGTCGCGGTGCCCACGCCCCCTCAGCAGGAGTCGGCGTTGTGCCGTGCCCTGCACAAGGCGCTTCCCGATTCCGTGGCCGGAATGGAGCGCCAGGACCCCGAGCCGCGTTCCGAGCTGACCGCCGGGTGGGGGGACGCCGCGATCGTACTGCGCTGCGGTGTCCCCCGGCCCCCGGGGATGAGTGATCCGCAGGGACAGGCGGCCGAGGTCAATGGCGTCGACTGGCTGGTGGAGGAGCGCGATGGCGATGGCCCCCGCCTCACCACCGCGTCCCGTAAGACCTATGTGGAGGTCACGCTGGGAGAGAAGTACGCCCATGACCTCGGGCCGCTGACGGATCTGGCGGCACCGGTCGCGAAGACCATCCCGGCGCTCTTCACCGAAGAACCCGCCGAGCGCGGGGAGCACGGTGAACCCGCCGGGCACGGCGACCACTGAACGGCTGCCGTGGGGGGGGGGGGGGGGGGTGGCGGCGGGGGGGCGAGGCGCGCTCGGCGGCGCCCGGGGGGGGCCGCCCGGCCCCGGGCGGGGCGCGGGCCGCCCGCCCGCACCGGCGCCCGC
>NZ_JBHXFA010000074.1:0-6009 GCF_042724175.1 Streptomyces sp. NPDC127084 | reverse complement strand
CCCAGCAGCTTCGGGTCGGTGGCGGTGTAGTTGCCGGTGGGCATGGCGGTCGCGGGGGCGGGGGTGTCCTCCCCCCCCCCCCCCCCCCGGTCGGCGATCAGCGCAGTCCGGTGGAGCGCCGCAGCGCCGCCTGGATGAGCCGGTCGACAAGCTCCGGATAGCCGATCCCGCTCTCCTGCCACATCCGCGGGTACATCGAGATCGGCGTGAACCCGGGCATGGTGTTGATCTCGTTGATCACGAACTCCCCGTCCTCGGTGAGGAAGAAGTCCGCCCGGACCAGCCCCTCGCAGGACGCCGCCTCGAACGCCGCGACCGCGAGCCGCCGCACCTCGGCGGTCTGCTCGTCGGTGAGCGGTGCGGGCACCAGGCCGTCGGCCGAGTCGATGTACTTGGCCTCGAAGTCGTAGAAGTCGTGCGCGGAGACAGGCGGGATCTCGGCCGGCACGCTGGCACGCGGGCCGTCCTCGAACTCCAGCACCCCGCACTCGATCTCGCGGCCCCGCAGCAGCGCCTCGACCAGGATCTTGGGGTCGTGCCGCTGGGCCTCCTCGATCGCCTCGTCGAGTCCGGAGAGGTCGTCCACCTTGGTGATGCCGATCGAGGAACCCGCACGGGCGGGCTTCACGAAGAGCGGCCATCCGTGCTCACCCGCGAAGTCGATGATCTTCTTGCGCGCGGCGGAGGGATCGTTCACCCACTCACGGGGACGGATGACCGCGTACGGGCCGACCGGCAGGCCGAAGGACGTGAAGACCCGCTTCATGTACTCCTTGTCCTGGCCGACGGCCGAGGCCAGCACACCCGAACCGACGTACGGGATACCGGAGAGTTCCAGCAGTCCCTGGAGAGTGCCGTCCTCGCCGTAGGGGCCGTGCAGCATGGGAAAGACGACATCGACCTCACCGAGCGCCTTGGGAACGGCACCGGGCTCGCTGTAGACCACCTCGCGGTTGGCCGGGTCGACGGGCAGGACGACGCCGCCCTCGGCGGACTCGGCGAGCTCGGCGACGGACGGCAGTCTGCGGTCGGCGATGGCCATCCGCTCCGGGTCGTCGGCGGTCAGCGCCCAGCGGCCGTCGCCGGTGATACCGATGGGCAGTACGTCGTACTTGCCGCGGTCGATGGCGCGCAGCACGGCGCCGGCCGTCACGACGGAGATCGCATGCTCGGAACTACGGCCGCCGAAGACGACCGCGACACGCGGCTTGCGGGGCGCCTCGCCCTGCGCGGGGGCGAGGTCGGGGCTGTGGAACGGGTTCTCGCTCATATCGCGACGAGACTACCTTGCGCCTCCGCCGCCACGGCAGGCCCGCGCCGCGCCCCGCCCCCGGGTCCCTCACCCGGGGGCTCGGCCCTGTGCACCGCGGTGCCCGGAGGCCGGGAAGCCGGTGCGCCGTGCCCTGCGGCGGCACCCGGAATGCCCGCCCTCAGACTCCCCCGCATCTCGTCCGGAGGACACCCGGGAACGGCTGGGACGTCCGGGTACCCGAACACCACCGCTTGGCCTCTCGGCGCCCGCGCCCGGCAGGGCGGGCCATCCGCCCATCGCACGAGGGGCGCTGGGCCGCGAAACCGCACGGGACGTCAGTGACGCTCGGGCTTCGCGCTGCGCGACATCAGTTCCTTCAGGGCGACCACCGGCGGCTTCCCCTCATGGACGATCGACACCACCGTCTCGGTGATCGGCATGTCCACACCGTGCCGCCTCGCCAGATCCAGCACGGACTCACAGGACTTGACGCCCTCGGCCGTCTGCTTGGTCGCGGCGATGGTCTCCTGGAGGGTCATCCCCCGCCCGAGATTGGTGCCGAAGGTGTGGTTCCTGGACAGCGGGGACGAGCAGGTGGCGACGAGGTCGCCGAGTCCCGCGAGGCCCGAGAAGGTCATCGGGTCGGCGCCCATGACGAGGCCGAGCCGCGTGGTCTCGGCGAGGCCGCGGGTGATCAGGGTGGCCTTGGAGTTGTCGCCGAGGCCCATTCCGTCCGCGATGCCGACGGCGAGACCGATGACGTTCTTGACGGCGCCGCCCAGCTCGCAGCCGACGACGTCGGTGTTGGTGTAGGCGCGGAAGTACGGGGTCATGCAGGCGGACTGGAGCCGCCGTGCGACCGACTCGTCCTCGCAGGCCACCACGGCCGCGGCGGGCTGGCGGGCGGCGATCTCCTTCGCGAGGTTGGGGCCGGTGAGGACCGCCACCCTGCGCCGTACGTCACCGGCGGCTCCCCCGCCCGGCGCTCCGGCCACCACTTCCGTGATGACCTCGCTCATCCGCTTGGCGGTGCCGAGTTCGACGCCCTTCATCAGGGAGACGAGGACGGTGTCGGGGGCGAGCTTCGGCGCCCATTCGGCGAGGTTGGCCCGCAGGGTCTGGGAGGGGACGACGAGCACGGTGAAGTCGGCCCCGTCGGCGGCCTCGGCGGCGTCCGTGGTGGCCCTTACCGCCTCGGGGAGTGCGGTTCCCGGGAGGTACTCGGGGTTGGCGCGGGTGGCGTTGATGACCTCGACCTGCTCGGCGCGGCGCGCCCAGAGCGTCACATCGCAGCCGGCGTCGGCGAGGATCACCGAGAAGGCGGTGCCCCAGGATCCGGCGCCGAAGACGGCGGCCTTGACGGGACGGGTCACTTCAACCCCTCCTCGGCGGCCTTGCGCCGCTGTTCCGCACGGGCCATATGGTGGTCGTAGGTCTGGCCGGGCGCCCTCTCGCCGCGCACCTCCTCGAGGATCGCGGTGATCGCGGCCATGATGGCCTCGGTCGCCTCGCGCAGCACCTCGGGCGTGGGCTCAAGCCCGTAGAACCGGTCGAGGTCGACGGGCGGTCCCGCCTGCACGATCAGGGTCTTGCGCGGGAACAGCCGCAGCTTGTCCTCCTTGGCGTACGGCGGCATCGCCATGTTGGCGCCCCACTGGGCGACCGGGATGACCGGCGCCTTGGTGAGCAGGGCGACCCGGGCGGCACCGGTCTTGCCCGCCATGGGCCACATCTCGGGGTCGCGGGTGAGCGTGCCCTCCGGGTAGAACGCCACGCACTCGCCGCGCTGGATGGCGTCCACGGCGGCCCGGAAGGCGTCCATCGCGTTGGTCGTCTCGCGGTAGACGGGGATCTGGCCGGTGCCGCGCAGGATCGCGCCGACGAATTTGCCCTTGAAGAGGGCGGCTTTCGCCAGGAAGCGAGGTACCCGTCCCGTGTTGTACTGGTAGTGCGCGTAGGACAGCGGGTCCAGGTACGAGTTGTGGTTCACGGCGGTGATGAATCCGCCGTCGGCCGGGATGTGCTCCGTTCCCCGCCAGTCCCGCTTGAAGAGAACCACCAGCGGCGGTTTCGCGATGACCGCCGCCAGGCGGTACCAGAAGCCGATTCTGCGGCGGGGCACTCGGACACCTTCCTCTATGACCTGGCGGCTGCTTGCTGCGGCCTGGCTGCTGGGGGTCAAGTGTCGCCTCGGGCCCCCGGTCTGTCGAGAACACGGTACGCCCCGCCCGGTGGCGTGGCCGTACGGGTCGCCGCACGGGAAGGTCACGATTGCCGCCGCACGGAACCGCTACCGCGCCGCCGCAGAGGCGGCTCGCGGTGCCCCCTCGGGAGCGCGTCACAATGAGTCGGTGCACTGGTCACTCGTCGTTCCGCTGAAGCCACTCGCCCTGGCCAAGAGCAGGCTGGCGGACGCCGTCGGGGCGGCCATCCGGCCGCACCTGGCGCTGGCCTTCGCCCAGGACACGGTGGCCGCGGCCCTGTCGTGCCCCGCGGTGACGGATGTGGCGGTCGTCACGGACGATCCACTGGCTGCCGCCGAGCTGTCCGCCGCCGGCGCCAGGATCGTGCCCGACACCCCGGCGGCGGGGCTCAACGCGGCGCTGGCACATGGTGCCGATGTGGTGCGCGCCGGACGGCCCGGCGCTGCGGTGGCCGCGCTCAACGCCGATCTGCCGGCGCTGCGAGCAGCGGAATTGGCCCTGGTGCTCGCGGCGGCCGCGCAATTCCCGCGGGCTTTCCTCCCGGACTCGGCGGGAATTGGCACCACTTTTCTCGCGGCCGGTCCGGGCTCGGAATTGCGTCCGGCATTCGGCGGTCCTTCACGAAACCGGCATTTGCGGTCCGGCGCCGCGGAAATTGCGTCGGTCGGCACCGACTCGGTACGCCGGGACGTCGACACCGCCGATGACCTGCGGGCCGCACTGGCCCTCGGGGTGGGCCCCCGAACGGCGGCGCACTGCGCCGCGCTGCCGCTGCTGCGGAGCCAGGTCGTGTCTGACGAATAGGGCGAGCCCTGCCCGAAGAGCGGGGCTCGCGGCGTCTGGTGCATGGGGCCTCCCTCAGGCCCGCAGGGCCGAGGGGGTGGGGCTCGAAAGGCGGTGGGGTCCCCCCGCCGCAGTCAGGGGGAGGTCATCCTCGTACTGGGCATCCCTGGATGGCGCGGCTGAAGCCGACAACGCGGCGTGGGGGCACCTCCTGGGGGGTCCCCCTCTGCCAGACCCGGCCTGCTCGCGGGTGATGGCCGGACGGTCGGCCCCGGCACTGCCGGATAGGCTCTGGGGCATGCAGGCGACCGCGTACACGTATGACTCAGAGACCCGGAGCGGCAGTGTGCTGCTGGACGACGGGACTCCGGTGGACTTCGACACCGCCGCGTTCGACGCCGGCGGGCTGCGGCTGCTGCGGCCCGGGCAGCGGGTGCGTATCGAGACCGAGGGTCAGGGCGACGGCCTGCGGATCACGTTGGTGACGCTTCAGACGCTGTGAGCGGGCCCGGCTTTCGGGCGGGCGTGCCTCAGAACAGCCAGGACACGACCGAAGTGCTGCCCCGGCATGCCGCGGGCCGGGCTCCCACCGGGGAGTCCGGCCCGTCGCGTGAGTGGCCCTCGGGTGCCGCGCCCGCCTACTTCTTGCGGGCAGTGGTCTTCTTGGCGGTGGTCTTGCGCGCCGTGGCCTTCTTGGCCGGGGCGGTCTTCTTGGCCGTGGCCTTCTTCGCGGTGGTCTTCTTCGCCGCGGTCTTCTT
Organism: Streptomyces sp. NPDC127084; assembly: GCF_042724175.1. Lineage (NCBI taxonomy): Bacteria > Bacillati > Actinomycetota > Actinomycetes > Kitasatosporales > Streptomycetaceae > Streptomyces > Streptomyces sp. NPDC127084. Next base: position 1,012 of record NZ_JBHXFA010000074.1, on the reverse strand, counting down.
CACCGCTGCGGTCTTCTTCACTGCTGCGGTCTTCGCGGTGGTGGTCTTCTTGGCCGCGGCGGTGGTCTTCTTCGCGGCTGCGGTCTTCTTCACCGCTGCCTTCTTGGCGGTCGCCTTCTTCGCGGCGGCCTTCTTGGCGGCGGTGCCGACCTGGAGGCTGCCCTTGGGCGCCTTCTTGACGGCGACTTCGCCACCCCTGGGGAGCTTCTTCGTCCCGCTGACCAGGTCTTTGAAGCCCTGGCCCGCGCGGAATCGCGGCACCGAGGTCTTCTTGACCCGCACGCGCTCACCCGTCTGAGGGTTGCGGGCGTAACGAGCGGGGCGGTCGACCTTCTCGAACGAACCGAAGCCGGTGACCGAAACCCGGTCACCGCCGACAACCGCGCGGACGATCGCGTCGAGTACCGCGTCGACCGCCTCGGCGGCCTGCTGACGGCCGCCCATCTTGTCGGCAATCGCTTCTACGAGCTGCGCCTTGTTCACTTCTTCCCCTTCGGAGACATAGCCGGAACGAAAGTGTTCAAGCTTTTTCGCACGTTAGGCAGATATATACCGCAAATCAAACACGAAACGGGCTAATCACCCTAGTGCCGCAACGAAGTCGACGCCGCGGCCACCCGGCGGTGCCGGATATCGACACCGCCGTCGGGGGGTCAGTCACCTTGAGGGAAACGGCCTTCATCGAGGTCGTTCATCAACCGGTCCAGGCGCCTTGCGGCGTCAGCGAGATCGTGCTTGGCCACGGCCGTGACAGCCAGCAGCTTCCGGGACAGCGCCATCCTTACGCCCTCCGGGACTTGCAGTTCGCGCACACGGGTATGCGCTTCTTTCAGCCGGTCGGCGACTGCCTGATAGAGCTCGAGTTGGCTGTCGCGTTCCATGCGTTGATTGTGCCATCTGGGGCGAGTTGTCGCCCCGGTGGACCTCAACAAACGACTGCGCGCCCCCCCCCCCGGGGGGGGGGGGCGGTGGGGGGATCCGGGGGGGCCGCGAGCGGGAGAGAGGGCGGTTG
>NZ_JBHXFA010000073.1:11814-34815 GCF_042724175.1 Streptomyces sp. NPDC127084 | reverse complement strand
GGGCGGGGCGGGGGGGCGTGGGGGGTGGGGGGGGGGGGATCGCCCCCCCCCCCCCCCCCGAAGGGGATGCCGCATGCCACGGCGTGCTGGTGGGCCGGTTCCTCGGCTGTGGCCGTTCCCTCCAACGATCTAGACCGTACCACCCTTGAGTGTTGGTATCTATCTATTGGGATGAGTGATCCTTTCCGTCGTGGGGCGCTCCGTACCCGAGCCCGTCAAGAGGCGCGGTTCCGTGAGCAGTCGGTCCGTCCGCGAGGAACAAGTCCTGCTGCACCGCGCGGGGCCGGGCAGTGAAGTCCTCGGGTCTGAGCGCGATCTGCCGCATGCCGTGAGGGGGAGCAACATCGCGAACCGGGATGACCGCGATCACTGTGGCCACCTCCACCGTCGGAAACGCATCAGGAGGCAGCTCCCATAGGGTTCCGCGCGCCTCCCATATCCGGGCGAGGAAGTCCTTGGTTCTGCTGTCGTCCCGGTAGGTAAGGCTGCCGTACATGATCGCGACGAGGAGACCGCCGGGCTGGATGAACCGCAGCGCCCGTTCGACGTGCCGGATGTCCTGCCGTCCGGCGAACGGCGGGTTCATGACGACCCGCTGGTAGCACCGTTCCACCGGCACGTCGAAGAAGTCTGCGGTGGTGACCTGGCGGGCGTACCCGCCGGCGCGGATGTGCTCGGCGCGAGCGGTGTCGAGTTCGACGCAGTCCACGATCGCCCCGCGGGCAGCGACCGCCTCGGCGATGGCGCCGCGTCCCGCCGAGGGCTCCAGCACCTCACATCCCGGTTCGAGTTCGGCGAGGTCCAGCAGGCGTTCGACTGTGGCCTCGGGCGTCGGGTAGTACCCCTGGTCGGCGTCGGTGACCACCTCGCCTGTGGCGAGCAGCCCGGCTATGGCGTCGGCGGCGTCAATGGTGAAGATGTGGGCCTTCTTGTAGCGGTGCCAGACGCCGCCCACAGTGCGAAGCGCGAGGTTCACCCGCTCGTACAGCTTGCGGTCGAGCTGGCCGTTCAGGCGGAGCGCCGGTCCATCGACGGTGGCTGCGCGGATGACGGCGAGAACGTCGGGATCTATCTGCATGCTGGTCTCCAGTTCAGGCGTATTCGGTGCAGTTGAGGGCGAGCGGATGTCCCTTGTGGTCTTCGCAGACGGCGTCGCCGGTGGCGGGGTCCGTGCCGCCGTCGCACAGTTCGCAGACCCAGTAGCCGCAGACAACGCAGATTGCGCTCGCGAGCTGGTTGGTGGCGTCGTTCAGGTCTGCGTCACAGAGGCGGCAGATCTGGGGCGGGAGCGTGCCGTCGTAGGGCCACGTCTTGAGCCCGTTGATGCGCGCGGGCCGCTTCACGCTTCCGGCCTGCGTCTTGACGGCGAGGAGAACCGCTTCGAGTTCGACCAGGCGGGCTGTGACCATGATGGGGAAGCGCACGTACACCGAGCCCCCGGCCTGGCCCATCAGTTCGGCAGCGGCCTGCAAGGTCAGGTCGCTGGCCTCCTTGAGGGCCTCCTCGTCGCTGTCCCGGCGCGCCTTGAACAGGTACTGGGCCGCCTCGCGGACGAGTTCGGCCGCGTCGGAGTCGTACTCCTCAAGGGCGTTGGCCGAGGCTGGCAGCCCCTTGAACAGGTTGCGGTTGATGTTGCGCATGCTTCGGATGGAATTCATCACTGCGGGTCTCCGTACAGAAGGGGGGCGGCCCGCGGGGGGCCGCCCCGGGGCGGATGGCTCAAGCTGCGACAGCGACGGGCTCGGCGTACGGCTCCGCCGACTCGCGGACGCTCTCTGACTCCGGGTCTGTCGCGCTCTCCCCGGCCTCCGGCGTGTCTACGGCCTCCAAGGCGGCCTCGTCCTGCGATTCGGCGGCGGGCTCGTCCGGCGTCTCCGACTGCGTGGCCTCGACGGCGGGCTCCATCCGGGCAAGGGCGGCTGCCGCCTGCGCCGCCAGATCGGGGGCGGCGGCCTCGGGGTTGACCATGATCTTGCTGGCGTCGGCGTGAGCCTTCGCCTGCTTGAGCTGGAAGCGGGCCTTCTGGACGGAGGCGGCCACCCTGTCCATCTGCTCCAGCCGCTTGCCGACCTGTCCCTCCAGGGTGCGGGCCAGCTCCATCGGGTCCTGCTTGCCTATGCTCTCCAGCAGTTCACACATGCGCTCGATGGCATCGAGATCGCTCTTGGTCTTGGCCTGGGCGCGGCTGCGCTCGGCCTTCTCCTCAGGGGTCATCTCCTTGACGTCGACCATGGATTCCTGCTGAGCAGCTTGCTCCTGCTTCCGCATGGCGTAGGCGACGTGGACGAGCTGGTTGTCGCTCTTGTCACCCTTCTTCCAGTCCTCGAAGACAGCCTTCTGGTTGCCCGGCGAGAGCGCGGCGATCTGCACGGCGGCCTGGGTGCCGATGTGCCCGAGGTCGACAGCGGCCTGAATTTCGGGGCGCAGGTTGAGCAGCGCCAGGCGCTGGTTGACGTACTGGACACTCTTGGAGAAGGTCTTTGCGACTCTGACCACTGCCTCAGCGGCGGTCTCTCCCTCCACTGCGTCCTCGTCGCGAACCTTCCTGAAACCGCGCGCCTCCTCCAGTGGCAGCATGTCCTTACGGTTCAGGTTCTCGGCCATCGCCTTCTTGAAGGAGTCCATGTCGCTGATCTCTTCGCCCTCGGCGAGGAGGATCTTGGATTCGATGGTGACGTTGCCCGCCATGGCGTTCGCGCGGAAGCGACGCTCACCCATGATCAGCTCGTACACGGCCGGCCCCTTGTGAGAGGGCAGGTTCAGCTTTCGGACGACAACGGGCTGGAGGAGGCCGTGCTCCTTGATGGAGTCGGTCAGCTCGGCGAGAGCCTCCTCGTTGAAGGTCTCGCGGGGCTGGTTCGGGTTGCGGCGGATCTGGTGCATCTTCAGGGTCGCGTACTTGTGCGGCATTTCCATCTCCAAGAGGTCAGCGGGGGGATTTCCTTCCCTCCCCCTTCTGCTTCTATTCTATATGCATTCAGGGGGTGGGTCCACAATTTTCACAACAGTTTTCGCAGGTGAGACGCGTGAGCGCGGACCCCCGACAAGGAAGTCCGCGCTCTCCATCCCCGCTATTCAGCGAGCTGCCACGCCTGTCGCCCCCCGGCGTCAGGGCCGACCCGACTCGGGTCGACGACCGATAGCGCACCCAAGACGTCCAGCGCCGCCGCCCCATCCAAGTCGGCGTACTGCTCGCCGCCCGACTCCGCCAATCGGGCCATCACCCGCGCCAATTCGATCCCCACCCGTTCCTCCCCGTCTTGCAGCGGCCCGCACCCTCATCGGCGATGCTCCGCTTAGATCCCCACACAGCAAGTGTTGCGGCACACATTCAGCCAGAAGGCTCGGACATCGCCTCCCCGTCGATCCCCATATGCCGCGTATCTGTATGTACCTGCTGCGCAAGCCGATCTTCTTCGCAGGTCAGCCTAATGTCAATCAACATAGACATTAGACTGACCGCGGCCTCTCGCTCATCCGTCCTACTTCCGGCTCTTGCGCACCGAAGGAGCACACATCGCCATGCCGTCCGGTGCGCATGTCTCCCTGGCCAGCAAGCTGGCTCTACTGCTGCGCCGCAAGACTGCGGCGGACGGCAGGGAACCGAGCATCCGTGCGCTGGCTGCCGCGACAGCCGAGACGCCGAACGGGAAGCCCGCAATGACCCATCAGGTCGTGAACGACTTGCTGAACGGCACCAAGGCGAACCCCCAGCTCTCGCAGCTCCTGGGGCTCGCGCGCGCGTTCCGATGCCCGACAGCGTTTCTGCTGCCCGGCTACAACGGTTTGACCTCCCTGTCCGTCTACGAAGAGCACCCAGACGCCCGCGAGGCGCTGCGGCTGATCCACGACCTAGGCGCAGCCGGAGCCGCCGAACTCCGTGAAGCCGCTCGCGCCATCCGGCTGCGACACGGACATTCCGATGTCGCTGTCCCAGAGGTTCCCGAGCCCATGCCCGAGCTCCCGATAGCGCCACGGCCAGGCCGGCGACGGCGACTGAGTTTAAGCGAAGCAGCAGAGCGGGCGGTGTCGGATCTGGAGGGAATGTAATGGACAGCCTCGTCTACGGCCTGTGCACGCTGGTCGGTATGACGGGCACCGCGCACGCGGTGCGGGAAGTCTGGCGGCAGCGCCGCAGAGCCGAGTACCGGGTCGCCCGCGGTGCCCGCATCGTCGCCTCCGGCCTTTGCACGATCGGGGTCATCTTGTGCATACCCCTGGTCGAAGACGCGGTCGAGTCTGTGGCCGACATGAACAACGTCGCCAGGCTCGCAGCGCACGCCTGTTTCATCATCACGTGCGGCAGCATTCAAGTGATGCTGGTCGACTGGTCGTACACCCCCGAGTCACTGACGGCGAAGCTGTACACGCGGACTGCGTTCACGTTCTGCGTCGTCGCCGCGCTGGTGTCGCTGTTCATCGCGACCACAGGCGAAGATGTTGAGTTCACAACGCAGTACGCCGCAACGCCAGGCGTCACCATCTACCTCATGGTCTATCTGGCGTACCTGGCGGTCACGTTCGCCGAGGTCACATACTTCTGCTCCGGCATGGCTGTATCCGCGCACAAGTCGGGACACATTCGTTCGGCGACCGGCCTGGGCATGTCGGCCGTGGCGGCCGTCCTGGGCATCGTGTTCACGGCCAGCAAGGGCTCGTACTTGATGACGCGCCACTTCGGCCATCCGTGGTCACTGCGCGCCGAGAAGCTCGCCTCACCCGTCCTGGCGGGCCTCACCATGATCATGCTCACCGTCGGCCTGATAATGGCGGCGGCAGGCAGGCGCGTTCAGCCCGAGCAGGCGTCCGCATCAACGCTCGGCTGACACACCAGACAGCTTGCGCCAGTGCAGGACAACCCTGCCGGGCTCAATGGTGCGCAGTCCCCGGGCTCTGGCGGGGAACACCTCGACCTTCACCAGAAGCAACCGCACGATGGCCTTCTTCGACGCGGTCGGAGCCGAGTTCCACCACCGCACCAGATCCTCGGCGCCCCCCAGGTTGAAGGCCACCATCTGTTCGGCATACCGGAGACGCGATCGGGTCTCCTTGAGGCTGGCCGTGATCTCCCGATCGGCGACCACCCACGCGTCGCTGCTGATCTGACGCTGGCCGTACAGGGTCGCCGCTTCCTTCTTGCGCCCCTCCAGGTCTTTGATCTCCATCTTCAACTTGGTGATCTTGGCGTGGACAGCGGCCTGCGCCTTAAGGATCATGTCGCGTATGCCGGGCTTGAGGAGTTCGGCAACCACGTACTCGCCGGTGTAGGTCTCAAGCAGCTCGGCATCGATACGGACTTCACCGCAGCCGCCACGCCCGTTCCGGTCCTTCGGACGGCAGCGGTAGCCAGGCGATCCGGCCCCGGTGCGTGACCCCTGGAGCGCCCAGGAGCACTTGCACACGCTCGCGCCGTCGACCAGAAGGTAGTCGTGAGGCGGGGTCACGTCCGCTGACCCGCGGTCCTCCTTGCGCGCCTGGAGCGCCTTGAACTCTTCGGGAGTGATTACACCTGGGTGGCCCGCGTCAACGAGTACACCGTCATCGTCGTAGCGCAGACCGGCGATCGAAGGGTTCCGGAAGAGGCGTCCAACCGACGCGTCCCTCCACTCGCCTCCGAGCGTGCCCCGGTACCCCTCACCGTTCGCCCACTCGGCGACATCCCCGTCCGACAGCTCACCCACGATCGCCCGGCTGACCATCTGACGAAGCGCACCCACTTCCTCGTCGTGCAGCCGCCGACGCGATGCGTCGGCGAAACCATAGAGCCGTGGCATGCGGTCATCCGTTCTGCTCAGGTACGCTCCCAGCCGCCCGATCCTAGGCCACAGCCCACCAAACAGAGCTGCGACCTAGGATCCCGATGCAGCAAAGCCACATGATCACTGCGCCGGCGGGGCCACTTCGAGCACCCGCCACAGCGCAGCAGTAGGGACCCTCACCGTGCCGCCCATACGAAGCGTCGGCACAGGGAAAGCCCCCTCCCTGATCAAGCTGTAAGCCTTGTGCACACCGATCCCCAGGACCCGCGCTGCCGTCGTGACGTTCACAGTCGGCGGCAGCGCGAGCAGTTCGTCCAGGGTCATGGCGGTGGCCCTGGAAGGCGTGGCTGCAGAAGCGTTGTTCGTGATCATTCCGTTGGCCCGTTCTCCCCCGCGCCAACACATCCATAATGATACGCCAACACTGGAGCGTTGGGGCAAGATACGGATACGTTCAGCTAGGACTGGCACGAAAGATCCACAACTGGAGCCAACGAAGGAGAAGGGGAGACGTGTTCAACCCCAGCTACTACAAGCAGTGCGCCTGCCGGGAGCCCGTGATCGGAGAAGACGGCGCTCCGATACCCGACGCCAAGGGCCGCCCCAAGCGGCGCAAGGTCGGCGCCGCCTGCACCAAACTTGAAAAGACCGGCCACGGCACCTGGTATTTCTACTTCGAACTCGAAGCGGGCGAGGGCAACACACGGCGGCGCTGCCGACAGGGCGGCTTTCGAACGAAGGACGACGCGAAAGTCGAGGCGTCCAAAGTCTACGGCGAGGCGATGAAGGGCACAGACGTGCTCAGCAACGCCACCGTCGGAGAGGACCTGGAAGCCTGGCTGAAGAGGAAGAAGAGCCTGGCCCGCACGACAGTCCACGGGTACGAGGAGCACGTCAAGAACTACCTCATCCTCCACCTCGGGCACGTCAAGCGGCGCGACCTCAAGCTGCGGCACGTCGAGGCGATGTACGACGCGATCGAACGGGAGAACGCCGAGCGGCTGATCCACCACGCCCGGATAGTCGAGCTGGAGGAGGCCCGCGACACCGCCCACACGGCCTGGGTTCGCGCCGCTGGCAAGCAGCAGGAGCGTCGAGCCGCGCGCCGCGCCTACTTGGATGCCAACGCCGCGCTGCGCGAGGGCCGCAAAGGCAAGAGGAAAATCACGAGCGCCGCCACGATGCACCGTATCAAGGCCACCCTCAGCTCGTTCCTGGGCAGCGGCATCAAGCGCGGCGACTACACCACCAACTGGGCCGCACGGGTCGAACTGCCGCCCGTCAAACGACCCAAGGCACTCGTCTGGACGCCGGAACGGGTCGCCGAGTGGAAGCGCACAGGCGAAAAGCCCAGCCCCGTCATGGTCTGGACTCCGGAGCAGACGGGCGCCTTCCTGGACTTCATTGCCGACGACCGGCTGTGCGCCATGTGGCACGGGTTCATTTTCCGAGGCCCGCGGCGCGGCGAGATGTGCGCGCTGCCGTGGACCCAAGTCAGCTTCAGTGGCTCCTGGTTCCGGATCTCCGCGCAGACCGTGGAAATCGCCTACCGCACGTACAACGAGGCCCCGAAGCAGGACAGCGTCCGCACCGTCACACTCGACGTCCAGACACTCCAGCTGTGGGCCGCGTGGCGGGCGGCTCAGAAGCAGGAGCGTGAGCAGTGGTCCGGCGAGAAGGCGTACGTGGAGAGCAATCGAATCTGGACGCACGAGAACGGCGAGGCGCTTCACCCCGACTGGATCAGCCGCCGGTTCAACCGGCTGGTCGAGTTGTCCGGGCTTCCTCCGATCCGTCTGCACGACACCCGGCATCTGTCGGCGACGCTGGCTCTGCTCGGCAAGGCGGACATCAAGGTCGTCCAGGAGCGGCTGGGCCACAGCTCCCGCCAGATCACCTCGGACACCTACACGAGCGTCCTGCCGCAGCTTCTGACCGCCGAGGCGGAGTCCACGAGCGCGGTCGTGCCCCGCTCGGAGAAGACCGGTCCGCAGAAGAAGGCGAAGCAGCCGCATGGGGAGGAGCAGGAGGAGGATGGGGCCGCCGAGTCCGGCGCGGGCGACGAGGGCGATGAGCCGGACGAGGGACTTCGGCCCGCCGCGTGAGCTGCGTCCCGACTTTGTCCCGCCACGCGTGATCTGATGATCGGGATGGGCCGCCAAGACCCTTCGGCCACCGCCCCGACCAGCCATAGTGCCTGGTCGGGACGTTTCTGCACTGCCGTTCTGCGGTGGGGCGGGTGGGACTCGAACCCACGGCCGACGGATTATGAGTCCGCTGCTCTAACCGGCTGAGCTACCGCCCCTTACGGCGCGTCGCGCACATTTGTGCGCGCCGTCTGCCGCAGCATAGCCGCTCATACGATCTCCTGCTTCGGATGGTCGGCTTCGCTGTGACCATGAAGACCGAGCCGCGGCATGCGCGGTTCCCACGGGGCGCCACGCACAGAAAAAGGACCCCTAGGGGTCCTCTTCCGTACCGCTCCCCCGGCTGGACTCGAACCAGCAACCCTCCGGTTAACAGCCGAATGCTCTGCCAATTGAGCTACAGGGGATCGCGCTCCCCCGACTGGACTCGAACCAGTAACCTGCCGGTTAACAGCCGGCTGCTCTGCCAATTGAGCTACAGGGGATTGCTGCGTGTGCACCGAACGTACCTACCCGGGGCTCTCCGGGCGGCGCTCGCTCGCTGCGACACATACATTAGCGCAAGCAGGGGGGTGCTCCGCCAATCGGTTCCCCCCGTGACCTCGTGACCTCTGATCCCGGCGTCGGGGACGACGCCGGCGAAGGGTGGCAGTGATGCGATACCGGCTCACGTTCGTCGCCGGAGTGGCCCTCGGTTACGTGCTCGGCACCCGTGCCGGGCGCGAGCGTTACGAGCAGCTGAAGAAGTCGGCGCGGGAGTTCGCGCAGAACCCCGCGGTCCGCAATGCCGCAGAGTCCGCCGCGCACACCGGGCGCGAGGTGGCGGGCAAGGCGTACCACGCCGTGAGCGAGAAGGTGGGGGACAAGGTGCCCGAGGCGGTGGCCGCGCGGGTGCGGTCGCTGCGGGAGCGGAGTCTGAGCAACGGGGAGGACGACTGGGGGACGAGCAACACCTGAATCGAGCGGCGCCCGGCGGCCCGGCTGGGGCCGCAGCAGGGCCTCGAGTGCGGCAGAATCTGACGGCATGGGGATAGTCGCCGGGCTGGACAGTTCGTCCGCCTTCACTCGCATCGTCGTCTGCGACACGGACACGGGTGCCGTGCTGCGCCAGGGGTACGCTCCGCACCCGATCGAGGCGAAAGCCAGCGATGTCGATCCGCAGGCATGGCTGCTGTCGCTGGGTGAGGCGGCGGCGGGCGGACTGCTCGAAGGTGTGCAGGCCATCGGCGTGTCGGCGCAGCAGCACGGGCTGATCCCGATCGACGCGTCGGGTGCGCCGGTGCGGCCTGCCCTGGTCGGGAACGACAAGCGGGCGCAGGTCGCGGCGGCGGATCTGGTCGAGGCGTTCGGCAGCCGGCAGGCCTGGGCCGAGGCGGTCGGGTGCGTACCCCAGTCGGGTCTGCCGGTGGCCAAGCTGCGGTGGCTGGCGCGGACCGAGCCCGACGCGGCCAAGCGCACCGCGCTGGTGATGCAGCCGCACGACTGGCTGGTGTGGCAGCTGCTGGGTCGGCCCGCGCGCCGGACCACGGACCGGGGCGGGGCCTCGTCGACCGGGTACTGGTCGGCGGGTACCGGGGCCTACCGTCCGGATCTGGTGGAGCTGGCGCTCGGGCACCGGGCCGCGCTGCCCGAGGTGCTGGGCCCGTGCGAGGCCGCCGGGACGACCCCGGAGGGCTTGCTGATCTCGGCGGGCACCGGGGAGACCATGGCGGCGGCCTTCGGGCTCGGTCTCGCGGCCGGTGACGCCGTGGTGTCGCTGGGGGCGTCCGGTTCGGTGATGGCCGTGCACCACGAGGCGCTCGCCGATCCCAGCGGGATGATCACCTCCTACGCGGACGCCACCGGGATGCATCTGCCGGTGGTGCACACCCTGAACGCCGTACGGGCGCTGCGCGGCACAGCCGAGCTGCTGGGCATCGAGGATCTCGGTGAGCTGTCCGCGCTCGCGATGAAGTCGACGCCGGGTGCGTCCGGTCTGGTGCTGCTCCCTTATCTGGAAGGGGAGCGCACCCCCCATCTGCCGCACACGGCGGGCACGCTCTCCGGACTGCGGCGCGAGTCGATGAAGCGTGAGCATCTGGCCCGCGCGGCCTTCGAGGGCATGCTCTGCGGGCTCGCCGACGCGCTGGACGTGCTGCGCGGCCGGGGTGTGGAGGTGCGGCGGGTGTTCCTGCTGGGCCAGGCCGCCGATCTGCCTGCCGTCCAGGCGGCGGCGCCGTCGATCTTCGGCGCGCAGGTCGTGGTGCCCCAGCCGGCCGACTACGCGGCCATCGGCGCCGCCCGCCAGGCGGCCTGGGCACTCGGGGTGGCCCAGGGAACGCTGGCTCCGCACAGTCCGCCGGCATGGCAGGGCGCCTCCGCGCAGGTGTTTGAGCCCGGCGAGCAGCTCGCGGTCGGACAGGCGGTGCGGCAGCAGTACGTCGCCACCAGGAACCAGACGCATCCGGGGGCGTTCGGCCCGGGGGCCTGAGCCTCACGAGTACGTGAGCCTCACGAGTGCGTGAGTCCGGCGGGAGCGGCAGCTGCGCGAGGAGGCGAGCCTTGCGGGACTGCGTCCTCGCGGGAGCATGCGCCTCTCGGCGACGGCAGCCTCGCGAGAACGTGAACCTCGCGGGAGCGGCAGCTCCGCAAGGGCATGAGCCTTGCCGGGATGGCCGGTTCTTGACCCTTGCTTGAGGAAAATCTTTGGCTCCCGGGGAGCAGGGTGACGGAGTATGGGGGCGACCTCCGCCCCCATGCCCCGGCCCGATCCCGAGAGACCCCGCGTGCTCATAAGACTGCTGCGGACGTTCCTGCGTCCCTACTCCAAACCCCTCGCCCTGCTGGTGGCGCTCCAGTTGCTCCAGACCTGCGCCAGCCTCTATCTGCCGACCCTGAACGCGGACATCATCGACAACGGTGTCGTCAAGGGTGATACCGGGTACATCCTGGCGTTCGGCGCGATCATGGTCGGCATCAGCGTCGTGCAGGTGCTCTGCAACATCGGGGCCGTCTACTTCGGCGCCAGGATCTCGTCCGCGCTCGGCCGGGACGTGCGGGCGGCCGTCTTCGCGCGCGTTCAGGCGTTCTCGGCTCGCGAGGTGGGGCGCTTCGGGGCTCCTTCGCTGATCACCCGGACGACCAACGACGTCCAGCAGGTCCAGATGCTGGTGCTGATGTCGTTCACGCTGATGGTGTCCGCGCCGATCATGTGTATCGGCGGTATCGCGCTGGCGCTCGCCCTCGATGTGCCGCTGTCGGCGGTGCTGCTGGCGGTCGTGCCGGTGCTCGGTGTCGCGGTCATGCTGATCGTGAAGCGGATGCGTCCGCTGTTCCGCTCCATGCAGGAGCGGCTGGACACGGTGAACCGGGTGCTGCGGGAGCAGATCACGGGCAATCGGGTGATCCGGGCGTTCGTACGGGACGAGTACGAGCAGGAGCGCTTCCGCGGGGCCAACACCGAGCTGACCGATGTGGCCGTGTCGACCGGGCGACTGATGGCGCTGATGTTCCCGACGGTGATGACGGTCGTGAACGTGTCCAGTGTCGCGGTGGTCTGGTTCGGGGCTCAGCGCATCGACAGCGGCGCGATGGAGATCGGCGCGCTCACCGCGTTTCTCGCGTATCTGATGCAGATAGTGATGGCCGTGATGATGGCCACCTTCATGTTCATGATGGTGCCGCGGGCCGAGGTGTGTGCCGAGCGCGTCCAGGAGGTCCTGGACACGGAGTCGAGCGTGGTGCCCCCGGCCGATCCGGTGCGGGAGCTGGCGCGGCGCGGCCATCTGGAGGTCAGGGGCGCCCAGTTCCGCTATCCGGGTGCCGAGGAGCCGGTCCTGGTGGATGTGGAACTGGTGGCCCGTCCGGGTGAGACGACCGCGATCATCGGGTCGACGGGCAGCGGCAAGTCGACCCTGCTCGGGCTTGTCCCCCGGCTGTTCGACGTCACCGGCGGCGAGGTGCTGGTCGACGGTGTCGACGTACGGAAGCTGGACCCGGCGCTGATGGCGCGGACCGTGGGGCTCGTCCCCCAGAAGCCGTATCTGTTCTCCGGAACGGTGGCCACCAACCTGCGGTACGGGAATCCCGACGCGACCGACGAGGATCTGTGGCAGGCGCTGGAGGTGGCCCAGGCGGCCGACTTCGTACGCGAGCTCGACGGCGGGCTGAACGCGCCGATCGCGCAGGGCGGCACCAATGTGTCGGGCGGCCAGCGGCAGCGGCTCGCGATCGCGCGCACCCTGGTGCAGCGGCCGGAGATCTACCTGTTCGACGACTCGTTCTCGGCGCTGGACTACGCGACCGACGCCGCGCTGCGCGGGGCGCTCTCCCTGGAGACGGCCGACGCGACCGTGGTGATCGTCGCCCAGCGGGTGTCGACCATCCGTGGGGCCGACCGGATCGTGGTGCTGGACGAGGGCCGCGTTGTCGGTACCGGGCGCCATCATGAGCTGATGGAGAGCAACGAGACGTACCGGGAGATCGTGCTCTCCCAGCTGACCGAGGCGGAGGCAGCCTGATGGCCGGTCCTGGCGGACGCATGATGATGCCCAACGCGGGCGAGCGGTCCATGGACTTCAAGGGCTCGGGCAAGCGGCTGCTCGCTCAGCTCGCCCCGGAACGCGGCACCCTGTGGACGATGCTCGCAGCCGCGGTGCTGAGCGTCGCGGCCGCGGTGGTCGGGCCGAAGATCCTCGGGCAGGCGACGGACCTGGTCTTCGCCGGGGTCGTCGGACGGGAGATACCCGGTGGCACGAGCAAGGAGCAGGCTCTCGACGCCCTGCGCGCCCGGGGCGACGGCGGGCTCGCGGACATGCTCTCCGGGGTGCGCTTCACCCCGGGCCAGGGCATCGACTTCGCCTCGGTCGGGCAGGTGCTGATGGTGGCGCTCGCCGTGTACGTGGGCGCGGGTCTGCTGATGCTGGTGTCGACCAGGCTGTCGATCCGGGTGATCAACCGCACCATCTTCCGGATGCGGGAGGACGTGCAGACGAAGCTGTCGCGGCTGCCGCTGTCGTACTTCGACAAGGCCAAGCGCGGCGAGGTGCTGAGCCGGGCGACCAACGACCTCGACAACATCTCCCAGACCATGCAGCAATCGATGGGGCAGCTGGTCAACTCGCTGCTGACCATCGTGGGCGTGCTGGCGATGATGCTCTGGATCTCGCCGCTGCTGGCGCTGGTGGCGCTGGTGACCGTGCCGCTGTCGGTGTTCGTGGCCGCGAAGGTGGGCAAGCGCTCGCAGCCGCAGTTCGTGCAGCAGTGGAAGTCCACGGGCAGGCTGAACGCGCATGTCGAGGAGATGTACTCCGGACACGCCCTGGTGAAGGTGTTCGGGCGGCAGGAGGAGTCGGCCAAGGACTTCGCCGAGCAGAACGAGGCACTGTACGAGGCCGGTTTCCGGGCGCAGTTCAACAGCGGCATCATGCAGCCGCTGATGTTCTTCATCTCGAACATCAACTACGTGCTGGTGGCGGTGGTCGGCGGGCTGCGGGTCGCCTCGGGCACACTGTCGATCGGTGACGTCCAGGCGTTCATACAGTACTCGCGGCAGTTCTCGATGCCTCTGACGCAGGTCGCGTCGATGGCGAACCTGGTGCAGTCCGGGGTGGCTTCGGCCGAGCGCATCTTCGAGCTGCTGGACGCCGAGGAGCAGCAGCCCGACCCGCTGCGCGGCGCCCGCCCCGAGGAGCTGCGCGGCGAGGTCACGCTGGAGAAGGTGTCCTTCCGCTACGAGCCGGAGAAGCCGCTCATCGAGGATCTGTCGCTGTCCGTGCGCCCGGGCCAGACGGTGGCGATCGTCGGCCCGACGGGCGCCGGCAAGACCACGCTGGTCAATCTGCTGATGCGGTTCTACGAGGTGACGGGCGGCCGGATCTCGCTCGACGGCGTCGATATCGCCGCCATGTCCCGCGACGATCTGCGGGCCGGAATCGGCATGGTGCTCCAGGACACCTGGCTGTTCGGCGGCACGATCGCCGAGAACATCGCCTATGGCGCGTCCCGCGAGGTCAGCCGGGAGGAGATCGAGGAGGCCGCGCGGGCAGCGCACGCCGACCGCTTCATCCGCACGCTGCCGGACGGCTACGACACGGTCATCGACGACGAGGGCTCGGGCGTCAGCGCCGGTGAGAAGCAGCTGATCACCATCGCGCGGGCGTTCCTGTCCGATCCGGTGATCCTGGTGCTGGACGAGGCGACCAGCTCGGTGGACACCCGTACCGAGGTGCTGATCCAGAAGGCGATGGCGGGCCTGGCTCACGGGCGTACGTCGTTTGTGATCGCGCACCGGCTCTCCACCATCCGGGACGCTGATGTGATCTTGGTGATGGAGAATGGCTCCATCGTCGAACAGGGCACGCACGAGGAACTGCTGCTCGTGCGGGGCGCGTACGCCCGGCTCTACGCGGCGCAGTTCGCACAGGCGGTGGCTGAAGTCGACTGAGGTGTGCTGAGCCGCACCGACGTGTCAGGCGCGTGGCCGGCCGGTCGCGCACGGGGGAAGGAACGGGCATGGGCAAGGAAGTCAGGGAAACCGACGGCGGGGGTTCGGCGCCCGCGGGCACGGCGACGGCCATGGGGCTTTCGCTCGGCCTGGCGTTCGGCGCCGCCGTCGCGATGGTGATCGGCAATCTGCCGCTGGGCCTCGGCCTGGGCATGGCCCTCGGCGCCGGCGCCGGTGCCGTGGCCGACATGCGGCGGAAGCGGCAGGGCGCCGACGCCCCGCCTCCGGGTGACGGAGCTCAGTCCAGGTAGCCGCGCAACTGGTCCGCGAAGGTGTGGTCCCGCAGCTTGCTGAGGGTCTTGGACTCGATCTGGCGGATGCGTTCGCGTGTCACGCCGAAGATCCGGCCGATCTCCTCCAGGGTGCGGGGCCGCCCGTCGTCCAGTCCGTAACGGAGCTGGACCACCTTGCGTTCGCGTTCGCCCAGCGTGGACAGCACCGCCTCCAGGTGCTGGCGCAGCAGCAGGAAGGCCGCGGACTCGACGGGTGAGGTCGCGTCACCGTCCTCGATGAGGTCGCCGAGCGCGACATCGTCCTCCTCACCCACGGGGGCGTGCAGCGACACCGGCTCCTGTGCCAGCCGCAGCACCTCGCCGACCCGCTCGGGCGACAGGTCGAGCTGGGCGGCGACCTCTTCGGGAGTGGGCTCGTAGCCGCGCTCCTGAAGCAGCCGGCGCTGGACGCGGATGACCCGGTTGATCAGCTCCACGACATGGACGGGGACGCGGATGGTCCGGGCCTGGTCGGCGAGGGCCCGGGACATGGCCTGGCGTATCCACCAGGTCGCGTACGTCGAGAACTTGTAGCCGCGCGCGTAGTCGAACTTCTCCACGGCCCTGATCAGGCCCAGGTTCCCCTCCTGGACAAGATCGAGCATCGTCAGCCCGCGGCCCACGTACCTCTTGGCCACGGAGACGACGAGGCGGAGATTGGCCTCGATGAGGCGGCGCTTGGCCATCCGGCCCATGACGACGAGCCGGTCGAGATCGAGGGCGAGCTCGGTGTCGAGGTCCGGGGTTCGGGCGAGCTTCTCCTCGGCGAAGAGACCCGCCTCCACTCTGCGGGCGAGTTCGACCTCCTCGGCGGCGGTGAGGAGCGGAATCCGGCCGATCTCTCGCAGGTACTGCCGGAAGAGGTCCGACGAGGGGCCGTTGCCCTGGGGTTCGCTACGGGCCGTGGGCGGCCTGGGCGGGTCGGACGAATCGACCGGCTCGGAAGGCTCTGGCGGATCGGCCGGCTCGGGAGGCTCGGGTATCTCCCGCCGGATGTCCGGTGGGGCCTCTGCTTCGGGGTCCGCCTCCCAGCCCCGGGGCGGCTCGTTCTCGGCCGCGTTCTCAGGGTGGTGAGCGGCATGGCTCTGCGCGGGCACGACCGCGGCCGGATGCTGTGTCTGCGGTTGGGTCTGGGTCTGCACGGGGGCGACCTCCAGGTACACGACGCGGATCCGCGGGGTGAGAGGCCCACCCTGTGTGGACCGGCCGCGCTCCGAGGACTCAGGCACCGCATCCAGTGTGGGGTACGACACATCTCTGTCACGAGGGGCGTGCGGTGACTTTTTGAGTCCCTTCCGTGACCGCGCGGTTATCGCGCCGAAGGGCTCAGGCCGCGGTTCAGAGGGCGGCGGCGCCGCGGCTGCGCAGCGACTGCGCGTACTGCTGGAGCACCCACAGCTCGTTCTGCACGGCGGCGAGCCGTTCGGGGTCGGCATGGGCGCCGAGCCGGGCGAGGGCGCCCTGCACCTCGGCGATACGGCGGTCGACGGCACGCAGCCGGACCTGGACGAGCTGGAAGCCCGCGTAGCTCTCGTCCACGGTCTTGGAGTGGATGGCCTCCACGGCGAGCTCGGTGATCATCGAGCGCACGGTGTCGTTGGGCGCCGCGTCCCGCACGCGGGCCAGATAGCCGGGCCCGTCCGGGATGCCGTATTCCGCGCCGCCCGCGTCGGCGATGGCCTGGCGCGCGGCGGCGTAGGGCGGGGCGGTGAACTCGTCGGACCCGTAGGCGTCGAAGGCCGGGGAGACCAGCTCGGGCCGCTGGAGTGCGAGCTTCAGCAGCTCGCGCTCGGTGCGGTGGGCGGGGCTGCGGAGGTTGAGCGCGGGGCCGCTGGGCCGGGGCGCGGAGGGGTGTCCGGCGTCGTACGCCTGGGCGGCCCGCGAAGGGCCGTGGCTCTGGCCCTGCCCCGGGCCCTGGTTCCTGCCGCGGGTGTCGCCGCCCCCCTGCCGGGCCCAGCGCGCCAGCTGTGCGACCCGCTTGACCACGAACTGGGTGTCGAGGATTCCGAGCAGACCCGCGAGCTGGACGGCCACCTCGTGCTGCGAGGCGCTGTTCTTGATCCGGGCCACGATCGGCGCGGCCTCGTCCAGCGCGGCGGCCCGGCCGACCGGGGTTTCCAGGTCGTAGTTGCGCACGATGTGCCGGATCGCGAACTCGAAGAGCTGGTTGCGCGGTTCGGCCAGTTCCCGGACCGCTTCGTCGCCCTTGGCGAGGCGCAGCTCACAAGGGTCCATCCCGTCGGGCGCGACGGCGATGAAGGTCTCGGCGGCGAACTTCTGGTCGTCCTCGAAGGCCCGCAGCGCCGCCTTCTGGCCGGCCGCGTCACCGTCGAAGGTGAAGATCACCTTGGCGCTGCCGTTGTCCATCAGCAGCCGCCGCAGGATCTTGATGTGCTCGCTGCCGAAGGCCGTACCGCAGGTCGCGATCGCCGTCGTCACTCCGGCGAGATGGCAGGCCATCACGTCCGTGTAGCCCTCGACCACCACCGCCCGGCTGGACTTGGCGATCTCCTTCTTCGCCAGGTCGATCCCGTACAGCACCTGCGATTTCTTGTAGATCGCCGTTTCCGGCGTGTTCAGGTACTTCGGTCCGTTGTCGTCGTCGCGGAGCTTGCGCGCACCGAAACCGACCACATCACCGGAAATATCGCGAATCGGCCACATCAGCCGGCCCCGGAAGCGGTCTATGGGACCCCTGCGGCCCTCCTGGGAGAGCCCCGACAGCAGCAGCTCCTTGTCGGAGAAGCCCTTCCCACGCAGGAAGCGGGTGAGGTGGTCCCAGCCCGCCGGGCTGTAGCCCACCCCGAAATGCTGGGCGGCTGCCTGGTCGAAGCCGCGCTCGGCGAGGAACTTGCGGCCGATCTCGGCCTCCGCCCCGTCGAGCTGCTCCACATAGAACCGGGCCGCGACCTGGTGCGCCTCGACCAGGCGGATACGTTCGCCCCGCTGGTGGGCGGGGTTGTATCCGCCCTCCTCGTACCGCAGCGTGATCCCGGCCTGGGCCGCGAGCCGCTCCACCGCCTCCGAGAAGGACAGATGGTCGACCTTCATCACGAAGGTGATGGTGTCCCCGCCCTCCTGACAGCCGAAGCAGTGGAAGAGGCCCTTGCTCGGACTGACCTGGAAGGAGGGGGACTTCTCGTCGTGGAAGGGGCACAGGCCCTTGAGGTTGCCACCGCCCGCGTTGCGCAGCTGGAGGTACTCGGACACGACGGAGTCGATCGGGACCGTGTCCCGGACCGCCTTCACGTCGTCATCGTTGATCCTGCCTGCCACGCGTAAAGCTTAAGGTGCCGGGATGACACCGGTGAGCGGCGTCGTGGGGTTCGCGAGCGCCTCGGTGTCCACCTCGGCGCCCGAGCGGATCAGATTCTGGATGTCCTCGGTGACATCCCACACGTTCACGTTCATCCCGGCGAGGACCTTGCGGTCCTTGAGCCAGAAGGCGATGAACTGCCGCTTGCCCGCATCCCCGCGCAGCACGACCTGGTCGTACGAGCCGGGCGGCGCCCAGCCGGAGTACTCCATGCCCAGGTCGTACTGGTCCGAGAAGAAGTACGGGACCCTGTCGTACGACACCTCCTGGCCGAGCATCGCCCTGGCCGCCGCCGGTCCGCCGTTGAGCGCGTTCGCCCAGTGCTCCACGCGCAGCCTGATGTCCAGCAGCGGGTGGTGTACGGCGGCGACGTCACCGGCCGCGTAGATGTCCGGGTCCGAGGTGCGCAGCGAGGCGTCCACCGCGACACCGCCCCCGTGGGCGCGGTCGACCAGGGCGAGCCCGGCGGCCTCGGCGAGGCCGGTGCGCGGGGCGGCGCCGATCGCTGCGAGGACGCTGTGCGCCGGGTGCTCCTCGCCGGCGTCGGTGCGGGCGGCGAGCACCATGCCGTCCTGGCCGACGATCTCGGTGAGGTGCACGCCGAAGCGGAAGCGGACCCCGTGCTCCTCGTGGAGGTCGGTGAAGAGCTGGCCGAGCTCGGGGCCGATGACCCGGTGCAGCGGAGTGGGCTCCGGCTCGACCACGGTGACCTCGGCACCGTAGCCGCGGGCCGCCGCCGCCACCTCCAGGCCGATCCAGCCGGCTCCGGCGATCACCAGATGGCCGTTGTCTCGGCCGAGGCCCGCGAGCACCTGCCGCAGCCGGTCCGCGTGCGCCAGTCGGCGCAGGTGGTGGACGCCGGCCAGGTCGGTGCCCGGGATGTCCAGGCGGCGCGGTTCGGCGCCGGTGGCCAGCAGCAGCTTGTCGTAGTGGACGCCGGTCCCGTCGCCGAGCCGCACACACCGCTCGGCGCGGTCGATCGCGGTGACGGGCTGGCCCAGGTGCAGCTCGACGTCGTGCTGGGCGTACCAGGCCGGTTCGTGTACGAAGACGCTGTCGCGCTCGTCCTTGCCGGACAGATAGCCCTTGGACAGCGGCGGGCGTTCGTACGGGTGGTCGCGTTCGTCGCCGATCAGGATCACTCTGCCGGTGAACCCCTCGGCGCGCAGGGTCTCCGCGGCCTTGGCCCCGGCCAGTCCCCCGCCCACGATGACGAACGTCCGATGCGCGTCGACCACTTCGCTCCTCCTAGTTCACTGCCGGTTGTACCGGATGTTCACTGCCGGGGCTCCGGGGGTCTGCCCCCCGGACAACACAGCACGCTACGCCGCCTACTGCGAGCGTCCCGCACGGAGCGTGAGGGGGGAAGAGGGGGTGTCGGGATGTGGGGGCGGGAACCGGGGTGGTCCTGGAACGGTTCCAGCCACCTCGGCTTCCCTTACGCGCCCCGCGAAGTCAGCCGCTCGTGCAGGGCGCGGGCCGATGCGTCGGTGAGGGACGCGATCTGGTCAATGATCACCCGCTTGCGCGACCTGTCATCGGGCGCGGCGTCGAACAGCGCCCGGAACTGCGGGTCAAGACCCTCCGGCGCTCTGGCCACCAGAGCCTCGGCGAGCTCGGCCACCACGATGCGCTGCTCGGCGCGCAGCGCCTCCTGCTCGGCGCGCTGCATGACATAGCGGTCGGCGACCGCCTTGAGCACCGCGCACTCCAGCCGTGCCTCATCCGGTACGACGAGCTCGGCGGCATAGCGGGTGAGCCTGCCGGTGCCGTACGCCTGGCGGGTCGCCGTCTCGGCGGCCAGGCAGAACCGGCCGATCAGCTGGCTGGTCGCGTCCTTGAGCCGGGCCTGGGCGACGGCCGTGCCGTCGTAGCCGTGCGGCCACCACTCCTGGTCCACCAGCCGGTCGAGGGCATCGGCGAGCGCCTGCGGATCGGTGCCGTCGGGTACGTAGCGGCCGATGGCGACCGCCCAGATCTCCCGGCGCTCCTGTTCGGACAGCAGCGCGTTCGGGTCGATATGCCCGGCGTGCAGCCCGTCCTCGAAGTCGTGCACCGAGTACGCCACGTCGTCGGACCAGTCCATGACCTGGGCCTCGAAGCACTTGCGGTGGCCGGGCGCGCCCTCGCGCACCCAGGTGAAGACCGGGAGGTCGTCCTCGTAGACCCCGAACTTCGGTGAACCGGGATCGGTGGGGTGGCCGCCGCGAGCCCAGGGGTACTTGGTCGCGGCGTCGAGTGCGGCCCGGGTGAGGTTGAGTCCGACGCTGAGCGGCTGATCCGAGTGGGCGGAGTGGACGAAGCGCTTGGGCTCGATACGGGTGAGCAGCCGCAGCGACTGGGCGTTGCCCTCGAATCCGCCGCAGTCCTTGGCCACGTCGTTGAGCGCCTGTTCGCCGTTGTGCCCGAAGGGCGGATGGCCCATGTCGTGCGAGAGGCACGCGGCCTCCACCAGATCGGGATCGCAGCCGAGTGCCTCGCCGAGCTCACGGCCGACCTGGGCGCACTCCAGGGAGTGGGTCAGCCGGGTACGGGGGCTCGGGTCCCAGGCGGCGCTGCGTGAGCCGGGGGTCACCACCTGGGTCTTTCCGGCGAGGCGGCGCAGCGCGGCGGAGTGCAGCACCCGGGCGCGGTCGCGCTGGAAGGCGGTGCGGCCGGGGCGTTTGTCGGGCTCCGGGGCCCAGCGCGCGGTCGCCGCGTCGTCGTAGCCGGGGTCGTAGCCGGGGTCGTGGTGCTGGTCGGGGTGTTGGTCTTGGTCGCCGGAGGTGCCCGTGGTGCCTTCCATGCCCCGACGGTAACCGCTCAGGGCCCGCGGTGCGGTACGGGCCCTGAGCGGTGGCGCGTGTGGTCGGGCTCAGGCTGTCACCAGTTCGCGCCCCGGCGACCACGGGGCGGCCGACGCCGCCTCATAGCGCTGGAGCACCAGCCGGGCGAGCGCAGGATGGGCGCCGACGGGCTGCGCCGCGATCCAGGGCGCGGCAGCCGCCGCCGACAACGCGAACCGGCCGGGCGCCGTGAAGTACGAGGCCACGGCTATCCGGTGGCGGCCACGGGCGGTCAGGGCGCGTACCGCTTCCGGCACGCTCGGTGACACCGCGGACGCGTACGCGGGTACGACCGGCACCCCGCCGATGCGCTCGCTGAGCAACGCGGCGGTACGGCGGGCGTCCGCGGCCGAGTCGGGATCGCGCGAACCGGCCGCGGCCAGCACCACCCCGGCGCTGCGGCTGCCGTCGTCCCCGGTCCGCCACCCCGCCTCGACCAGGCGCGCGTAGAGCGCCTCGACCAGCAGCGGATGCGGCCCGAGCGGCGGCGCGAACCTGGCGTTCAGCCCCGGGAACGCGGCAGCGGCAGCGGGGATGTCCCGCCTGACGTGATAGCCCCGGCCCAGGAGGAGCGGTACGAGCACGACGTCGTTCCGGCCCTCCGCGACGAGCCCGGCGAGGGTGTCCGGCAGCAGGGGAACGTCGAGCTCGATATGTCCGAGGCGGACGTCCAGTCCCGGGCGCAGCTCCCGTACCCGGTCGAGCAGCCGGCGGACGGTGCCGACGGCACGGGGGTCGCGGCTGCCGTGGGCGACGGCGAGGAGGGTGGGGGTTTCGGGACACGAGGGCTGGGGGTGACTCATGGGTCTGCGCACTCCGTTGAGCTGGACGTGACTGAGCTGCCTCCCCAACTGCGCGGTGATGCGCGTGAGTAGCTGTGCCGTGCTGTCGAACGTGGCGTCGGGTGGCAGCGACTCCGTCATGGACCGATCGTGGCGGGTCCGCGTTGCGGGGTCGTTGCGGCGGGGTGAAACGTGGTTTCCGGCGCCTCACCGTCCTGCTCCTGCTCCCGCCCGGTGCCGGGCCGGACACGCGGCGTCACCGCTGGCCCGCCCGGTGCCGGGCCGGACACGCGGCGTCACCGCTGGTTTCAGCCGGGGGCAGTGAACCGGCGGGCTCCCGATGACGTCGGAAGAGGTGGGCCGGGTCGTACAACAGGACGACCATGCCAAGCCGTCCGAGCTCGACCAGGGGGTCCACACCGTATGCGCAAGCTCTCACTCCGCCTGCCCAGAACCCGTCGCGGGCAGCGGCGCGCCGTGCAGGGCGTCATGCTGGGCTGCGTACTCGCGCTGGCGCCGGCGACCTGGATGCACGCCGCCGCCGACAGCCGGGTGCGTACGGTGGCCGACGTACCCGCCCGCGATGTCGCCGTGGTGTTCGGCGCGGGGCTGTGGAAGGGCCGGCCGACGCCGTATCTCGCGCACCGGCTCGACACCGCGGCGGAGTTGTACCGGACGGGCAAGGTCAAGGTCGTGCTCGTCACCGGCGACAACAGCCGGGTGGAGTACGACGAGCCGGACGCGATGCGCGCGTACCTCGCCGAGCGCGGGGTGCCGGACGGCCGGATCGTCAGCGACTACGCGGGCTTCGACACCTGGGACTCGTGTGTCCGGGCGAAGGAGATCTTCGGGGTGCACCGGGCCGTGCTGGTGACCCAGGGGTTCCATATAGAGCGGGCCGTCGCACTGTGCGGTGCCGCGGGGGTGGAGTCGTACGGGGTCGGGGTCGCGGAGCCGCTTGACGCGACCTGGTACTACGGGGAGACCAGGGAGCTGTTCGCGGCGGGCAAGGCGGCGCTGGACGCGGCCTTCAAGCCGGAGCCGACGTTCCTGGGGCGCAAGGAGCCGGGTGTGGCGGAGGCGCTCGCGGCGGACATCTCACCCTCCGCCGGGCACTCGTCTGAGGGCGCCGTACCAGCGCCGTAATACGAGGAGCCCATCGACGTAACACCGGCGACGCACGCTGAGGGACATGTCCCTCGCACCGGCCGCCACCGCACCCACCGCCTCCGCGCTCGTCCCCACCCACTGCCCGTACTGCTCCCTGCAGTGCGGGATGAACCTGCGCGGGGCCGAAGTCGTGGAGCGGCCCGACTTCCCCGTGAACCGCGGCGCGGGGGGGGGGGGGTCGGGCCCACCCCCCCCGCCCCCCGCGGCACCCCGCGCGCGGCGGCCCCCCACCCGCGCCAGACCCCC
>NZ_JBHXFA010000073.1:8465-11804 GCF_042724175.1 Streptomyces sp. NPDC127084 | reverse complement strand
CCTTCGGCCCGGTTGTGGGGGGTTGCCCGGGGGGGGGGCCCTCGGGGGGGGGCCGGCCGCCCCGCCGGGGCGCGGGGGGCGGGCGGCGCCGGCGGCCCCCCCCCCCCCCGGCCGTGCTGTCCTCCCAGGTGCGGCTGACCACGCCCCTGGTGCGCAGCCGCACCACGGGTGCCCTGGAACCGGCCACCTGGGACGAGGCCCTGCGGATCACCGCCGAGGGGCTGCGGCGCACCCGCGAGACGCATGGCGCGGACGCGGTGGGGGTGTTCGGCGGCGGGGGGCTCACCAACGAGAAGGCGTACGCGCTGGGGAAGTTCGCCCGGGTGGTGCTCGGCACCTCCCAGATCGACTACAACGGCCGCTTCTGCATGTCCTCCGCGGCAGCGGCGCACCAGCGGGCGTTCGGGCTCGACCGGGGGCTGCCGTTCCCGCTGGAGGACATTCCGCGTACCGGGTGTGTGATCCTCGTCGGCTCGAACCTCGCGGAGACCATGCCGCCGGCGCTGCGCTACTTCACCGAACTGAAGGAGAACGGCGGTTCGCTGATCGTCGTCGATCCGCGCCGTACGAGGACGGCCGAGCAGGCTGACCTGCATCTGGCACCGCGCCCCGGCACGGATCTGGCGCTGGCCCTGGGTCTGCTGCACCTGGTGGTGGCGCGGGGGCGTACGGACGAGGACTTCATCCGGGAGCGGACCAGCGGCTGGGGGGAGGCCAGGGCCGCGGCGATGGCGCACTGGCCCGAGTTGGTCGAGCGGATCACCGGTGTCGGTGTCCCCCAACTGCGCGCGGCCGCGGACCTGTTCTGCGACGCGTCCGCCGCCATGGTGCTCACGGCACGCGGCCCCGAGCAGCAGTCGAAGGGTACCGACACGGTCGGCGCCTGGATCAATCTGGCCCTGGCCACGGGGAACGCGGGCCGTCCGCTCACCGGATACGGCTGCCTCACCGGGCAGGGCAACGGGCAGGGCGGCCGGGAGCACGGCCAGAAGGCCGACCAGCTTCCCGGTTACCGCAAGCTGGACGACCCGGCGGCACGGGCGCATGTCGCAGCGGTGTGGGGGGTCGATCCCGACTCGCTGCCGGGGCCGGGCCGCAGTGCGTACGAGCTGCTCGACGCGCTCGGCGGGGAGGTGAGGTCCCTGCTGCTGATGGGGTCCAACCCGGTGGTGTCCGCTCCGCGTGCCGCTCATGTCGAGGAGCGGATCCGCTCGCTGGACTTCCTCGCGGTCGCCGATGTGGTGCTGTCGGAGACGGCGGAGCTCGCGGACGTGGTGTTCCCGGTGACCCAGTGGGCGGAGGAGACGGGGACCATGACCAACCTGGAGGGTCGGGTGCTGCTGCGGCGGCGTGCGATCACGGCCCCGGAGGGGGTGCGGAGCGATCTGGAGGTGCTGCACGGGCTCGCCGGGCTGCTGGGCCACGGGAAGGGGTTCCCGTCGGACCCGGAGGAGGTGTTCGGGGAGCTGCGGCGGGCCTCGGCGGGCGGGGCGGCGGACTACTCGGGGATCGACTACCGGCGGCTGGAGGCGGAGGACGGTGTGTTCTGGCCGTGCCCCGAGACGCCCGACGGCGCCGGTGGGGGGCACCACCCCGGTACGCCCCGGCTGTTCCTGGACCGGTTCGCCACGGCCGACGGGCGGGCCCGGTTCGTACCGGTCGTCCACCGGGAAGCCGGGGAGGAGACGGATGACGAGTACCCGGTGCTGCTGACGACCGGGCGGGTGCTGGCCCAGTACCAGTCGGGGGCGCAGACCCGCCGGGTCGCCGAGTTGAACGCCGCCGCCCCGGGGCCCTTCGTGGAGCTGCATCCGCGGCTCGCCGCGCGGGTCGGGGTGGCCGAAGGGGAGCCGGTCGCCGTGGTGTCGCGGCGAGGGCGGGCGGTGGCGCCGGCCCGGCTGACGGAGTCGATCCGGTCGGACACGGTGTTCATGCCGTTCCACTGGGCGGGCGAAGGACGGGCCAACACGCTGACCAACCCGGTGCTCGACCCGGTCTCGCGGATGCCGGAGTTCAAGGTGTGCGCGGTACGGCTGGAGCCTGCGGACGGACAGGACGGGTAGGGCGCGCAGCTGCTCCCCTGGCCGTCCAGTCGCCACCCGGGATCGCCGTGCCACGCGCCCGCAGCTCCCGTGCCACCGCCTCCGCCGCGACATACACCCAGGCCCTGACCCTCCCCCGGGCGGCCGTCTCGACATCCCTGGCGACCCGTACGTACACATTGCGCGGGTCGCCGGGGCCGAAGTACTCCTCCAGCTCGTCCAGCACGGCGGTCAGCTCGTGGTAGCGGTCCGGGGGCGCGGTGACCAGCTCGCCGAGCACGGTGCCGGTACCGGCTTCGACCACGTACGGATAGCCGGGGCCGTCGTACAGCACCGCTGAGGCGAGGCGGGCCGGTTCCTCGGCGGAGGTGCGGCCGCGCAGGAAGCGGTCGTGGTTGTGCTCGCCGGGGCGGAGGGTGCCGTAGACGAAGAACGGCAGCGGACCGTTCGGGGTCATGGCGCGGATGCCTGGGGCCGGGCCGTCGGCGGGGTGGCCGTCTCGGCGGCGATCCACTCCAGGTAGGCCGCACTGCCCCGTACCACCGGCGTGGCGATGATCTCCGGGGTCTCGTAGGCGTGCCGCTCCTTCAGGTGGGCTTCCAGCGCGTCGTAGTGGTCCTCCGTGGTCTTGAAGAGGATCTGCCACTCCTGGCCCGTCTCGACGGCGCCCTGCCAGTGGTAGACGGAGGCGACGGGCCCGGAGACCTGCGCACAGGCGGCCAGCCGCGCCTCCACCGCGCCCCGCGCCAGCGCCTCGGCCTGCTCGGCGCTGCCGGTGGTGGTGAGCACGACCAGGGCCCTCGGGGCGGTCGCCGGGCGGTTCACCGTGGTCATGTACGCCTCCTCTCCGCTTCCTCGCGGACTCATCGTGCACTCATCGGGGACTCCTCGTGGACTCCATCTACTCCGCGTGAGGCCCTCGTATGGGCTGGGCTCTCGTGCACAACCTCGCACACGCCAGGCGACTCGCCGTAGGGCCGTCTCGAATCACTCATTCGGCGCGACGGCCCCAACGGTGCGCCCAATGGACCATTGCACCCGGCGTGACCTGCGGAAACGGAGCCGGAGAGCGAGGGCGGGCCGCGTGATCCCGCGTTTCTGATCGCCCATCAGCAGGCGTGGCGGGCGCACTGGCTCTTACCTCAGAGGTGGGACGGGCATCGGCGGCAGCGCCGGGGCCCCGACACCACCCAGTTCGCGGCGGGGGCGGGCCGGCCCGCCCCCGCCCCCCCCCGGGGGGGGGGCGCCCGCGGGGGCGGGCGCGCCGCCCGCCGCGCACCCTACCGGCGCGGCCCCC
>NZ_JBHXFA010000073.1:1343-8455 GCF_042724175.1 Streptomyces sp. NPDC127084 | reverse complement strand
AGGTCACCCTCCTCAACCCCCACACCCGGCCCGACGACCTGGCCGCCCTCCTGAAACTGGTGGAAGGAAACACCCCCCGATGGGGCACCGCGCGGCGGGGGGCGCCCGGGCGCGCCGCGCGCCCCCCCTCGGCGGGGCGTGCTCCTGCGGTGCCGGGCGAGCGGCGCGCAGGGAAGCTGACGGGCGCGGCCTCCACCGTCCTCGTACCGCCCCGTCCTCGCCCCCGTCACGCGTCCGGCTGACGGGGGCGGGGAGCCGTTTCCCGGGCCGGGGAACCAGACGGAGTCGGACGGGGTGGGACGGAGTCAGACCTCGATGACGGTGACCCGTCCGGCGCCGCACAGCGTGGTGAGGTCCTCGGGGTCGGAGGTGAGGACCGTGACGGGCCCGGGGGCGGCCAGCGCCGTGGCGCTGAGCATGGCGTCGATCGCGTACTTGTGGCCGTGCAGGCCGGTATCGGCGAGGAGTACGGCGGCATGCCGGGCGATCGACTCGGTGACCGGCTCCACGACGAGGCGGGAGAGCGTCCACTCCAGGGCCGGGCGGTTGATCCGCGGGTGGACCACCTCCACGAGCGTGGCTGCCGAAGTGATCACGCGCAGGTCGTCGGCGCGGGCCAGGGCGAGCCAGCCGGTCACCGTTCGCTCCCGCAGCACGGCCTTGGTCAGCCCTTCGCTGTCGAGGACGAGGGTGCCGCCCGGGATCGCGGCGGAACGGGTCACGCGGCGTCCGCCACGCCCCGCGCTTGCTCGCGGCGCGCCTGGTGGAGTCGGTCACGGAGAACCTGGATCTCCTCGTCCGTGACGGGCCCGTGCTCCGCCTCGGCGACCTGGATGAGTTCGTTCAAGTTGTCCCGCTCGATCTGACGGGCGACCGCTGCGGCCACATAGGCGGACAGACCGGAGGGGCCGCCGTGCGCTCTGGCGGCTTCGGCGATGTCGCGCGGCATGGTGATCGAGTACTTCCCGGTAGGCTCACTCATGCCACCAATCCTACCGCCGATCCTCCTGCTGGCATGCAATACCCGCTCACCCGAAGGGGCCGTCGTCGACGAAGCGCCGGAAGGAACGCGCGAAGGCCGACGCCTCGTCGGCGGGCCAGCCGACGAGACCGGCCTCGATTTGGGCGGACAGGCGCCTGCGCAGGGTCGCGACGGTCCGCTCCCCCGCCGCGGTGAGGGCGAGCAGGGTCGCCCGTCCGCCTCGGGATCTGGTGCGCGGCGGACGAGCCCCGTCGCCTCCAGCCCGGAGGCTCGCCGGGTGGCTCCGGGGCGGTCGTGTCCCACCTCTCCGGCCGGGGCCGCGGCGCTGCGCCGACCGCCGCGGGCCAGACCGCTGAGGACCGGACAGGTCCACTCGTCCACGGCTTCGCCCAGGCCGTCCGTCAGCTTGCGGTACAGCTCAAGCCGGGTGCCGCGCTTGAGCAGCACGCCCAGGGCGGCGGCGATCTCCTGCCCCACACTGATGGAATCGTGCGCCGCGCACGCACCGCAGAGGAGTCACGACATGTACCGCACCGGCATCGCCGCAGCCCTGAACGACCTGGTCCTCAAGCCCATACCCGACCTCCGGGAGGCCGTGGACCGGCACTTCGCCCCCGACTACCGCCAGCGCACGGACGGCGAATGGGCCGACCGCGAGGGCTTCCTGGAGCACATCGCCCACCTGCGCACGGTCGTCGCCGAAGGCACCGTCGAGGTCCACGACGAGTTGTACGACGGCACCCGCTACGCCGACCGGCACACGGTGCACGTCACCAAGAAGGACGGAGCCACCGTGACCATGGAGGTCTACCTGTTCGGGGAGTTCGCCCCCGACGGGCGATTCCGCCGGATCGAGGAGGTCACTCTCATGCTCGAAGGCGCCGCGGCGGACCGGAACCTGGGGAGCGCCCGCTGAGGCGATGCCCCTCAGCAGGCCTCACACCACTCTCCGACCCGCGCTGAGATCAGCGTTCCCCACGGGAAACAACGCAGATGCGGGCAGGTAACAGCGGCGCCCCATGCTGCCTGCATGGATACGAGGACCGTGGTGATCGGCGCCGGGATGGCGGGAGCACGCCTGGCGCGACTGCTCGCTCCGGTGTGCGACGTCGCCCTGCTCGGCGACGAACCGCACGCCCCCTACAACCGGGTGCTGCTCGCCGAGGTCCTCGCCGGACGGTACGCGCCCGAGGTGATCGCGCTGCCGCCCGTACCGGGCGATCCGGACGGACCAGGCGGGCCCGGCGGAGCCGGGACGGTGCGGCGCGGAGTGCGCGCCGTACGCATCGACCGCGAGGCGCGGACCGTGCACTGCGCGGACGGCTCCGCGGTGGCGTACGACCGGCTCGTCCTGGCGACCGGCTCCAACCCGGTGCTGCCGCCGCTGCGCGGCACCTCCGGCGGGCTGCCCGAAGGTGTGCACCCGTTCCGCACCCTCGATGACTGCCTCGCCCTGGCCGCTCTGGCCCGTACGGGTACCCGTGCCGTGGTGATCGGCGGCGGGCTGCTCGGGGTCTCCGCGGCACGCGCGCTGGCCGAGCGGGGCGCGGACGTGGTGCTGGCCCATCACGGGCCCACGCTGATGGACCGCCATCTCGATCCGGCGGCCGGGGCCCTGGTCCGCACCCATCTGGAGGGGCTCGGTGTGGAAGTCCACACCGAGTGCCATGTCCGCGGGCTGCGCAGCGGCGGTCGGCAGACCGTGACCGGCGTCGAACTCGCCGACGGCTTCGTACTCGACGCGGAGTGCGTGGTCCTCGCCTGCGGGGTCCGCCCTCGTACGGCACTGGCCGCCGAGGCCGGTCTCAGGGTCCGCCAGGGAATCGTCGTGGACGACGAGCTCCGCACCTCGGACCCGTACATCCACGCCATCGGCGACTGCGCCGAACACTCGGGCACCGTCTACGGACTCGCGACCGCGGCGGTGGAACAGGCCGACACCCTCGCCGCACGGCTCAGCGGCAGCGACCCGGCGGCCGCCTACACCGGCACCCGCGCTCTCACCCGGCTCACCCTCGGCGGCGCCGGCAGCCTCGATGTCGCCGCTTTCGGGGAACCCGCCCCGCGCCCGGGAGACGACGTCGTACAGCTCGCCGACGCCACCCGCGGGGCGTACCGGAAGGTCGTCGTCCGCGGGGACCGCCTCGTCGGAGGCGTCCTGCTCGGGGATCTCGCCACGGTCGGCGCGCTGGCCCGCGCCTGGGAAGGCGACGACCCGCTGCCCGACGCCCCGCTGCTCCACCTGCTCACCACCGACGGAGGTTTCTGACATGACCGCCCACACGACCACCAGGCCCACGATCGTGTTGGTCGGCCACGGCATGGTCGGCCAGCGTTTCCTGGAGGCCATCGCCGAACGCGGCGTCACCGAGCGGGCGCGGGTCGTCGTACTGTGCGAGGAACCTCGCCCGGCGTACGACCGAGTGCAGCTCACCTCCTACTTCTCCGGCCGCACCCCTGACGATCTGTCCCTTGTCGAGGACGGCTTCATGGACCGGCACGGCATCGAGCTGCGGCTCGACGACCCCGCCGTGAGCGTCGACCGCGCCGCCCGCACGGTGACCGCCCGTTCCGGGGAGACGTTCGCGTACGACACGCTGGTGCTGGCGACCGGCTCGTACCCCTTCGTGCCGCCCGTCCCCGGCAAGGACGCCGAAGGCTGCTTCGTCTACCGCACGATCGAGGACCTGCTCGCGATCGAGGAGTACGCGAAGACCACCCGCACCGGTGTGGTCGTCGGCGGCGGACTGCTCGGCCTGGAGGCGGCGGGCGCGCTCAAGGGCCTCGGACTGGACACCCACATCGTGGAGTTCGCGCCCCGGCTGATGCCGGTGCAGGTGGACGAGGGCGGTGGCGCGGCGCTGCTGCGGACCATCGAGGGCATGGGGCTGACCGTCCACACGGGCGTCGGCACCCAGGAGATCACGGCCGACGGCGGCACCGTCAGCGGGATGAACCTCTCCGACGGCTCCTCCCTCGCCACCGATCTCGTGGTCTTCTCGGCCGGGGTACGGCCACGCGACCAACTCGCCCGTGACATGGGCCTGGACGTGGGCGAACGCGGCGGCATCGTGGTGGACGAGCAGTGCCGTACGTCCGACCCGGCGGTCTTCGCGATCGGCGAGTGCGCCCTGGCGTCCGACGGCCGGGTGTACGGACTGGTCGCGCCCGGCTACGAGATGGCGAAGACCGTCGCCGACGCGCTGGTGGGCGACGAAGGCGCCTTCACGGGCGCCGATCTGTCCACGAAGCTGAAGCTGCTCGGAGTGGACGTGGCGTCGTTCGGCGACGCGCACGGCACCGCCGAAGGCTGCCTCGATGTCGTGTACTCCGACTCGCGCTCCGGGGTCTACAAGAAGCTGGTCATCGGCCGGGACGGCGAACTGCTCGGTGGAGTGCTCGTCGGCGACGCCGACTCATACGGGATGCTGCGCCCGCTCACCGGCAGTGTGCCGCCCGTACCGCCCGAGCAGCTGGTGCTGCCGGCCGGGGCAGGGGCGCCCGTCGCCCTCGGTCCCTCGGCGCTTCCGGACGACGCGGTGATCTGCTCCTGCCACAACGTCACCAAGGGCGAGATCTGCGCCCACACCTCCCTGCCGGAGGTGAAGAAGTGCACCAAGGCCGGTACGGGCTGCGGAAGTTGCGTCAAGGTCATCGGCCAGCTGCTGCCGCAGGCGGTCGACCAGGGCCTGTGCGGCTGCTTCTCGTACACCCGCAGCGAGCTGTACGAGATCGTCCGCACCCTGCGGCTCACCTCGTACGCCCAGCTCCTCGACTCGCACGGCCGCGAAGAGGCGCGCGGCGGCGAGGGCTGCGAGGTCTGCAAGCCCACGGTGGGCTCTATCCTCGCCAGTCTCGGCAACGGCTACATCCTGGACGGCGAACAGGGCGCGTTGCAGGACACCAACGACCACTTCCTCGCCAACCTCCAGCGCAACGGCTCGTATTCGGTGGTGCCGCGCATCCCCGGGGGTGAGATCACCCCGGACAAGCTGATCGTCATCGGCGAGGTGGCCCGCGACTTCGGCCTCTACACGAAGATCACCGGCGGCCAGCGGATCGACCTGTTCGGCGCCCGGGTCGACCAGCTCCCGGCGATCTGGACCCGCCTCGTGGACGCGGGCTTCGAGTCCGGGCACGCGTACGGAAAGGCGCTGCGTACGGTCAAGTCCTGTGTGGGGCAGACCTGGTGCCGCTACGGCGTACAGGACAGCGTGCGGATGGCCATCGACCTGGAGCTGCGCTACCGGGGCCTGCGCGCCCCGCACAAGCTGAAGTCGGCGGTGTCCGGCTGCGCCCGTGAGTGCGCGGAGGCGCAGTCGAAGGACTTCGGTGTGATCGCCACCGCCAACGGCTGGAACCTGTACGTCGGCGGCAACGGCGGCGCCACCCCCCGGCACGCCGACCTGCTGGCACAGGACCTGTCAGACGCCGAACTGGTGCGGCTCATCGACCGGTTCCTGATGTTCTACATCCGCACGGCGGACCGCCTTGAGCGCACCTCCACCTGGCTGGAGCGGCTCGAAGGCGGCCTGGAGCACCTCCGGGACGTGGTCGTGCACGACTCGCTGGGGCTGTGCGACGAGCTGGAGGCCCTGATGGCGGAGCATGTCGCCGGCTACCACGACGAGTGGGCCGCGACGCTGGACGATCCGGACCGGCTGCGCCGCTTCGTGTCCTTCGTGAACGCGCCGGAAGCGCCGGACCCGTCCGTGAGGTTCGTACCGGAACGGGACCAGATCAAGCCGGACCTGACCATTCTGACCCTGGGGCCGACCATGCGGGCGGCCGCGGAACCGACCCTCGAAGGGACACTGACCCGATGACGCTCCAACTCCACCTGGACGAAAGCTGGTTCCCGGTCTGCGAGCTCTCCCGGCTCACCCCGGGGCGCGGCGTCGCGGCTCTGCTCCCCGACGGCCGGCAGGCGGCGGTGTTCCTGGACCGCTCGGGAGGGGCGTACGCGATCGACAACCGCGACCCGTTCACCGGCGCGCAGGTTCTCTCGCGCGGTCTGCTGGGCACCGCGGGCGGCCGTCCCTTCGTGGCCTCGCCGCTGCTGAAGCAGCGCTTCGACCTGGAGACGGGCCGCTGCCTGGACGACGACGAGGTGACGGTACGCGCCTATCCGGTGCGCATCGGAGCCGGGGGGTGAGCGGGGCGGGGCGTGTTACGGGGCCGGGGCGCGTGAACGGGCTGGGTCGCGAACGGGCCCGGGGACGGGGCTAATTCGCGTGCGGCGCGGGCCGGGACGGGGGTACGGTCCGCGCCATGACGACACCCGCCCGGATACGCCCTCCCTTCGACGCCGACGAACGCACCCAGCTCGTCGGCTGGCTCGACACGCAACGCGCGATCGTCCACTACAAATGCGCGGGCCTGTCCGAAGAGGACGCGCACCGGCAGGTGCTGCCGACCTCGCCCCTGATGACGATGGCCGCGCTCGTCTCGCATCTGCGCTGGGTCGAACACGCTTGGTTCGAGGTCCTGTTCCTCGGTGGCGCGTCGGCTGACAACCCGTCGTTCCTGGACGAGCCGGAGGACGCCGACATGCGGGTGGAGGGTGTCCCCCTCGCCAAGCTGCTGGAGGAGTACGAACAGCAGTGCGCGCGATCCAACGAGATCATCGCCGCACACCCGCTGGACGAGACGGGCAAGCACCCGGACTTCCGTTCCGCGGCGGCATCCCTGCGGTGGATGCTGATCCACATGGTGGAGGAGACTGCCCGGCACGCGGGCCATATGGACACCATCCGGGAGTTGCTCGACGGCGAGAAGGGCTACTACTGACCGGATGCCCGTGCGCATCGCGATCGCTCCTCCGTGAGGTGATCGGCGTCGCCGTCCGCCCCGACACCCGACGCCTCCGCTTCATCAGACGTTGAAGCCACCGCCACTCCGCGCTTCTATGTTCCCAGGCGCGCGATACCCCGTACGCCGCCCGGCGTCGCGGGGCCGTCACGACCCATCATGGAGTGAGTGACAGTGGAACGACGCAGCTTTCTGCGCGGGGCGGTCATCGGCACCTCCGCCGCCGCCGGCGGGGGCCCACAGTTGGCGGGGGCCCCCGCCCCCGCGCCCCCCCCCCCCCCGGCCCCGCCCCCCGGGGGGCGCGGGGGGGGGCGCGCGC
>NZ_JBHXFA010000073.1:0-1333 GCF_042724175.1 Streptomyces sp. NPDC127084 | reverse complement strand
GTTCTGCGCCCCCCCCGCCGGCCGGCGGGCGCGCAGTGGGGGCGGGGGCCCCCCCCCCCGCCCCCCCGCCCAGCCCGGGACCGGGCCCTACGGGGCGCTCGGTTGGGCCGACGCGAACGGCATCCAGCTGCCCGCCGGGTTCACCAGCAGGGTGATCGCCCGGTCCGGGCAGCAGGTCAGCGGCACCTCGTACACCTGGCACAGCGCACCGGACGGCGGTGCCTGCTTCGCCGACGGTTCCGGGTGGATCTACGTGTCCAACTCGGAGATCAACCCCTCGGGCGGGGCGAGCGCGGTGCGGTTCTCCTCCACCGGAGCGATCACCGGCGCGTACCGCATCCTCTCCGGCACCCGGCAGAACTGCGCTGGCGGCAAGACCCCGTGGAACACCTGGCTGTCCTGCGAGGAGGTCAGCCTCGGTTATGTCTACGAGACCGACCCGTGGGGAGTGAACGCCGCCGTGCGCCGGTCCGCCATGGGCCGGTTCAAGCACGAGGCAGCCGCAGCCGACCCGGTCCGCAAGGCGGTGTATCTCACCGAGGACGAGTCGAACGGCTGCTTCTACCGCTTCGTCCCCACCACCTGGGGCAACCTCTCCTCGGGCACTCTCCAGGTGCTGGTCGCCGGCAGCGGCACATCCGGATCGTTCAGCTGGGCGAACGTCCCGGACCCTGACGGCTCGCCGACCGCGACCCGCAGCCAGGTGTCCGGAGCGAAGAGATTCAACGGTGGCGAGGGCTGCCACTACGCCAACGACACGGTCTGGTTCACCACCAAGGGCGACAACCGCCTCTGGCAGCTCAACCTCACCAACGGCACCTATGAACTGGCCTATGACGACTCGCTGGTCGTCGCCGGGACCGCGCCGCTGACCGGTGTCGACAATGTCACCAGCTCGTCATCGGGAGATCTGTTCGTCGCCGAGGACGGCGGGAACATGGAGATCTGCCTGATCACCCCGGACGATGTGGTCGCGCCGTTCCTGCGGGTCAACTGGCACTTGGCTTCCGAGCTCACGGGCCCGGCCTTCTCGCCGGACGGGCGGCGGCTGTACTTCTCCAGCCAGCGCGGCACGAGCGGCAGTTCGTCGGGCGGTATCACCTACGAGGTGACCGGGCCCTTCCGCGCATAGCCGACGCGGGCTGCCGCGACCCCGTCGGAGCCTGCCGCACCCCCGCAGGGCCCGGTTGCCCGCCCGCCGGAGCCTGCCGCACCCCCGCGGGGCCCGCCGGTTCCCCGCTCGCCGCGACTGGTTGTGGGGGGGGGCCCCGGGGGCCGCCCCCGGGGGGCGGGCCCGTGGGGTGGTCGGCACGCGCGGGGGGCGGGGGTGGGG
>NZ_JBHXFA010000072.1:30701-34989 GCF_042724175.1 Streptomyces sp. NPDC127084 | reverse complement strand
CGCGCGACCCGCGCGGGCCAGGACCCTTCTGTTCCTGTGCGGCCACCGTGCCAGGGCGGCCGGGAAGACCACTGATACCCCTACTGCGCGCCGGGGCGCACCAGGCCGCTCTCGTACGCGTACACGGCTGCCTGCACGCGGTCCCGCAGTCCCAGCTTCGTCAGCACGTGTCCCACATGCGTCTTGACCGTCGTCTCGCTGACGAACAGGTCCGCGGCGATCTCCGCGTTCGACAGGCCCCGCGCGACCAGCTTCAGCACCTCGACCTCGCGCTCGGTCAGCGTGTGCAGGGTGTCCGGCACAGTCTCCTCACCCGACGGGAGGTGACCCGCGTACTTGTCCAGCAGCCGGCGCGTGATGCTCGGGGCGAGCATCGCCTCGCCCGCCGCGACCACCCGGATCGCCTGCACCAGCTCGTTCGCGGGCGCGTCCTTCAGCAGGAAGCCGCTCGCGCCCGCCCGGAGTGCCTCCACCACGTACTCATCCAGGTCGAACGTGGTCAGCACCAGGACTTTCGCCGGTCCGTCCCGCCCGGGGCCGGTGATCTGCCGAGTGGCTTCGACCCCGTCCATCCGCGGCATGCGGATGTCCATCAGCACCACATCGGGCTGGAGCGCCCGCACCTGGTCCAGGGCCTGAAGGCCGTCACCGGCCTCACCGACCACCGCGATGTCCTGCTCCGCCTCCAGGATCATCCGGAAGCCGGTGCGCAGCAGCGGTTGATCATCGACCAATAGGACGCGGACAGCCACGGGGGTCTCCTTCGCTAGACCGGCCCCATTCTGCCCTGACCGTCGTACGAGCCCGACTTCGGCCGTAGGAGCGTCTTCCCCGGCACGCGCCTCAGGGCGAGGGCTGCGACGGCACCAGCGGCAGCGGGTAGACGGGCGGAGTGCCGCCGAACTCCGGGCAGTGCGCCTGGTGGTCGCACCAACCGCAGAGCTTCGACGGTCGCGGTCGCCACTCGCCGGACTCCGTGGCCCGGACGATCGCGTCCCAGAGGGCCAGCAGCTTGCGCTCCACTCGCTCGAGATCCGCTGCGACCGGGTCGTACGTCAGCACCTCACCGCTGCCCAGGTACACGAGCTGAAGCCGCCGCGGCACCACACCCTTCAGCCGCCAGACCACCAGCGCGTAGAACTTCATCTGGAACAGGGCGCCCTCGCTGTACTCGGGCCGCGGCGCCTTGCCCGTCTTGTAGTCGACGATCCGCACCTCGCCCGTCGGCGCCACATCGACCCGGTCGATCACCCCGCGCAGCCGCAGCCCCGACTCCAGCTCCGCCTCCACGAACAGTTCGCGCTCGGCAGGCTCGAGACGTGTCGGATCCTCCAACGAGAACCAGCGCTCCACCAGCCGCTCCGCGTCCGACATCCAGCGCGCCAGCCGCTCGCCCTCGGGATCGTCCGCGAACAGCCCGCCGAGCTCGGGACGTGACTCCAGCAGCCGGTCCCACTGCGCCGGAATCAAGGACTTCGCCCGCGGCGGGGTGCGCTCGGCGGCGGGTGCGTCGAAGAGCCGCTCAAGGACCGCGTGCACGAGTGTGCCCCGGGTCGCCGCCTCGCTCGGCCGCTCAGGCAGTTTGTCGATCACCCGGAAGCGGTACAGCAGGGGGCACTGCATGAAATCGCTCGCCCGTGACGGCGACAGCGAAGCCGGAGGCCGGCGATCGGGCACCGAAGGACCGGAGTCCGGCGGTGACGGGTGGCCGTCCGCCCCGGACGGCTGGTCCTCCAGGGCCGGCACGGGGACCTGCCGACCGGGCGGTGGCCCGTCCGGAACGTGCGGCTGACTCGTACTCATGACCAAGACCCTACGGCCCGCCACCGACAGCGAGCGGAATACCATCGACGGCAGACCTTCTCGCACCGCATGATCGGGCGAGTGACCGCAGTGACCACGGCCGATGCGACGACCGCAGCGACAAGCGACAGCAACGACCGCAACGAAGGGAACCCGTGAACCCCGTGAACAAGGACGACGAGAGCGGCGAGCACACCCGCCCGCGGTCCGGCACGGGGAAGGCCGGCGAAAACGGGAAAGCGGGGGCGGCCGGGGGAGCCGGAGGGACGAAGGGGGCCGTGCCGGCGGACCGCGGACGTCAGCGCGCCGACGAGCCCGGCGGCGGCATCCTGATGGGCCGCCCCTTCGGGGTGCCCGTCTACGTCGCCCCGAGCTGGTTCCTGGTGGCGGCCCTCATCACCTGGGTGTTCGGCGGCCAACTGGAGCGCGTGCTGCCCGAGCTGGGCAACGCGCGCTATCTCGTCTCGCTGTTCTTCGCGGTCGCCTTCTATGCCTCCGTGCTCGTACACGAACTGGCCCACACGGTCGTCGCACTCCGCTACAAGCTGCCGGTGCGCCGAATCCAGCTCCAGTTCTTCGGTGGCGTCTCGGAAATCGAGAAGGAGTCCGACACCCCCGGCCGGGAATTCCTCCTCGCCTTCGTCGGCCCGCTGCTCTCGCTGGTGCTCGCCGGGATCTTCTACGCGGCCGTGCGGTTCGTGGAGCCCGGTACCGTCCCCGCCGTCCTGCTCGCCGGACTGATGATCTCCAACCTGATCGTCGCCATCTTCAACCTGCTTCCCGGCCTGCCCCTGGACGGCGGACGGATGCTGCGCGCGATCGTCTGGAAGATCACAGGCAAGCCCATGAGCGGCACCGTCGCCGCCGCCTGGGTCGGCCGGGCACTGGCCATCGCGGTACTGGTGGGCCTTCCGCTGCTCACCCACACCGGAGCCCTCGGCAACCCCACCGCGGAAATCGGCGGGATGGAGACCGTCACCGACGCCCTGCTCGCCGCGATCCTCGCCGCCATCATCTGGACCGGGGCAGGCAACAGCCTGCGGATGGCCCGGCTCCGCGAGCACCTGCCCGAACTGAGCGCCCGCATCCTCACCCGCCGTGCCGTCCCCGTCGAATCCGGCACCCCGCTGTCCGAGGCCCTCCGGCGTGCCAACGAGGCCGGAGCCCGTGCCCTGGTGGTGGTCGACGGGCACGGCAACCCGACGGCCCTGGTCCGCGAGGCCGCGATCGCAGGCGTCCCGCAGCACCGCCGCCCCTGGGTCGCCGTCAGCGGCCTCGCCCAGGAGCTCACCGCCGGCATGCAGGTCCCCGCCGAACTCGCCGGCGAAGCCCTCCTCGACCGCCTCCGCGCCACGCCCGCCACCGAGTACCTCGTGGTGGAGGAGACCGGCGAGATCTACGGTGTCCTTTCCGCCGCGGATGTCGAACGCGCTTTCGTCAAGGCGATGGCGCGTCCATCCGGCTGAGAAACAGCCGGTACCCTGGTCACATGTCCGAACCGACCGGTGCCGCCCGCCGTCGCGGGCCCTTCAAGGTCGGGGACCAGGTCCAGCTCACCGACCCCAAGGGACGCCACTACACGTTCACGCTCGAGGCTGGGAAGAACTTCCACACCCACAAGGGTTCCTTCCCGCACGACGAGCTGATCGGCGCCCCCGAGGGAAGTGTCGTCCGTACCACGGGAAACGTCGCCTACCTGGCGTTGCGCCCCCTGCTCCCCGACTATGTCCTGTCCATGCCCCGCGGCGCCGCCGTGGTCTACCCCAAGGACGCGGGGCAGATCCTGGCGTTCGCCGACATCTTCCCCGGCGCACGCGTCGTCGAGGCGGGTGTGGGCTCAGGCTCGCTGAGCAGCTTCCTGCTGCGGGCCATCGGCGACGAGGGCATGCTGCACTCGTACGAGCGCCGGGAGGACTTCGCCGAGATCGCCAAGGCGAACGTGGAACGCTACTTCGGTGGCCCCCACCCCGCCTGGACGCTCACGGTCGGCGACCTTCAGGACAACCTCTCGGACGCGGACGTCGACCGCGTCATCCTGGACATGCTGGCGCCCTGGGAATGCCTGGAGGCCGTCTCCAAGGCGCTCGTCCCGGGTGGCATCCTGTGCTGCTACGTCGCGACCACCACCCAGCTCGCCAGGACCGTGGAGTCCATCCGCGAGATCGGCTGCTACGCCGAGCCGCAGCCCTGGGAGTCCATGATCCGCAACTGGCATGTCGAGGGCCTCGCGGTGCGTCCTGACCACCGGATGATCGGCCACACCGGCTTCCTGGTGACCGCCCGCCGGCTCGCGGACGGGGTGGAGCCCCCGATGCGCCGCCGCCGCCCCGCGAAGGGCGCGTACGGCGAGGACTACGAAGGCCCCAACAAGGGCTGAAACCACCCACAACGCACGGATGCCGCCGTCGAGTTCCCGCACTGGCGGGGTTACACGGAGGCGGCGGGGGTTAGTGTGGCATTGCCACCCCGCGGGTCCCCGCGCCGG
>NZ_JBHXFA010000072.1:25275-30691 GCF_042724175.1 Streptomyces sp. NPDC127084 | reverse complement strand
AAAAGAGACCGCAATACGCAGCCCCCAACCCGGGCTCAACCCCCCCACCCCGCAGGGTGGCCGCCGTCGTGTGCCGGCAGTCCCGGGAGAACTCGACGGCGGCGGCTTTACGTTGGCATTGCCCACCCCGCTGTTCCCGGAGCCTGTGACGTGTGGCACTATGCGTACGCCTCCCAGCGCCGGTGTTCGCACCGGCACAGCCCGCACAGCCGCACAGGAGACACTTCGCGTGCAGACCTCCGCGACGCTTCCGGACCTCGCGCACACCGCCAGCCGTCCGGCGCACTGGCTCGCCACGGCCACAGCGATGGCCGCCGTCATCGCGGGCGCGGGCCTACTCGAACCGGAGTCCGCGAAAGCGAACCAGTCCGCTGCGGATGCGGTCACCGCCGTGGCTTCCCCCGCACCCGACCCGGGACTCGTGGAGCTGCCGCTCGAGTGCGGCGGCGCCGGCAGTGAGGTCGTGCGGAAGGCCTCGGGTGATCTCGATGGTGACGGAGGTCCCGAGACGGCCGTGGTGGCGCGCTGCGCGGCGGGCTCCGGCACCCCGCCGACCGGTGTCTACGTCATCGCACGGTCGTCCACCGGTGCGCCCCGTGTCGTGGCGACTCTGGTGGATCCGGCCGAGCAGCTCAGCGTGAGCGCGTTCGCCGTCCACGGCGGGACCGTCACGGCGACGCTGCTCGGCTACTCATCGCCCGATGTCCCCCGCTGCTGTCCGGACGAGCAGGAGCAAGCCAAGTGGCAGTGGCAGGGCGGCAAGTTCATGGAGTCCCGCCGACCCGTGACCCCGGTCGCGGACGGTGTCTGACTGGACACACTCCGTTCCCAATCCGGTCTGCGGGGCGGGCCCGGGCCTACTAGGCGTCGGGACCGTACACCTCGACCCGGTCGGCGACCCGGCGCACATGGATGCAGTCGCCCGGGCACTCCTTGGCGGAGTCGATGACATCCGTCAGCAGCGGCAGCGGCACCGGCGTTGTGGCCCCGGGCGCCTGCAGCAGCTCGTCGTCCCCGCTCTTCACATACGCGAGTCCGTCGATGTCCAGCTCGAAGACCTCGGGGGCGTACTGCACGCAGATCCCGTCGCCGGTGCAGAGGTCCTGATCGATCCAGACTTCGAGAGCCTCGTTCATGTCGCCTGCCGTTCCTGCGCGGTGTGTATCAATAGGTGCCAGCCCTGACGGGTGTTGACCGTTCCGACGATACAACCGCCCGCTTTCAGATGTTGATGGGTGGGTATTCACCTGGCGTGAGGGGAAGCGCAAGGGTGAAGATCGGACACACCCCTTCCGTCTTTGTGATCTAGGGGTTTCAATCTCCACCCACCCAGGTAGGGTCAGGAAGCGTCCAGCTCCCCTTGGAGGAGGTGAGGACCGTGGCAGCCCACGACGACGACAACAACCGCGGCTTCCGGCCGGGACGGGGGTCTGATGACCCTGCCGGCCAGATTGCCTATCTCGAGCAGGAGATCGCCGTCCTGCGCCGCAAGCTCGCCGACTCTCCGCGACACACGAGGATTCTCGAAGAGCGGATCGTCGAGCTGCAGACAAACCTGGCCGGCGTTTCCGCGCAGAACGAACGGCTGGCGAACACGCTCCGTGAGGCCCGCGATCAGATCGTGGCCCTCAAGGAGGAGGTCGACCGGCTCGCACAGCCGCCGGCCGGCTTCGGTGTGTTCCTTCAGGCCAACGAGGACGGCACCGCCGACATCTTCACCGGGGGCCGCAAGCTCCGGGTGAACGTCAGCCCCAGTGTCGAGCCCGACGAGCTCAGGCGCGGCCAGGAGGTCATGCTCAACGAGGCGCTCAACGTGGTCGAGGCCATGGAGTTCGAGCGCACCGGGGACATCGTCACCCTCAAGGAGATCCTCGAGGACGGCGAGCGCGCCCTGGTGATCGGGCACACCGACGAGGAACGGGTGGTACGGCTCGCCGAGCCGCTGCTGGACGCCACCATCCGCCCCGGCGACGCCCTGCTGCTCGAACCGAGGTCCG
This sequence comes from Streptomyces sp. NPDC127084, assembly GCF_042724175.1. Lineage (NCBI taxonomy): Bacteria > Bacillati > Actinomycetota > Actinomycetes > Kitasatosporales > Streptomycetaceae > Streptomyces > Streptomyces sp. NPDC127084. The sequence continues at coordinate 28,694 of NZ_JBHXFA010000072.1, read as the reverse complement.
GCTACGTCTACGAGGTCGTGCCGAAGAGCGAGGTCGAGGAGCTCGTCCTCGAAGAGGTCCCGGACGTCGACTACGACAAGATCGGCGGTCTGGGCAACCAGATCGAGATGATCCGCGACGCGGTCGAGCTGCCGTACCTCTACCCCGACCTCTTCCGGGAGCACGAACTGCGCCCGCCGAAGGGCATCCTGCTCTACGGCCCGCCCGGCTGCGGGAAGACGCTGATCGCCAAGGCGGTCGCCAACTCCCTTGCCAAGAAGGTCGCCGAGGTGACCGGGCAGCCCGCGGGAAAGAGCTACTTCCTCAACATCAAGGGCCCCGAGCTCCTCAACAAGTACGTGGGCGAGACCGAGCGGCACATCCGCCTGGTCTTCCAGCGCGCACGCGAGAAGGCGAGCGAGGGCACTCCGGTCATCGTCTTCTTCGACGAGATGGAGTCGCTGTTCCGCACCCGCGGTTCCGGTGTCAGCTCGGACGTGGAGAACACCATCGTCCCGCAGCTGCTCGCCGAGATCGACGGTGTGGAGGGGCTCGAGAACGTCATCGTGATCGGCGCGTCCAACCGTGAGGACATGATCGACCCGGCGATCCTGCGGCCGGGGCGACTGGACGTCAAGATCAAGATCGAGCGTCCGGACGCCGAAGCGGCGAAGGACATCTTCGCGAAGTACCTGAGGTCGACGCTTCCGCTGCACGCGGACGACGTCTCGGAGCACACGGGCTCCAAGGAGGCGGCGGTCCAGGGCATGATCCAGTCCGTTGTGGAGCAGATGTACGCGGAATCCGAGGAAAACCGCTTCCTGGAGGTCACGTACGCCAACGGCGACAAGGAAGTCCTCTACTTCAAGGACTTCAATTCCGGCGCCATGATCCAGAACATCGTGGACCGGGCCAAGAAGATGGCGATCAAGCAGTTCCTCGACCACAACCAGAAGGGTCTGCGGGTCGCCCACCTCCTCCAGGCGTGCGTGGACGAGTTCAAGGAGAACGAGGACCTGCCCAACACCACCAACCCGGACGACTGGGCCCGGATCTCCGGAAAGAAGGGCGAGCGGATCGTATTCATCCGCACCCTCGTCACCGGAAAGCAGGGCGCGGACACCGGACGCTCCATCGACACGGTGGCCAACACCGGTCAGTACCTGTAAATCGCAGCCCGGCTGCGGATGCCCTGGGGCTTCCCCGCCGAAAACGGGGGAGGGCATCCGCAGCCGCCTGCTTTCCCAGGTGCCGCGGACGGGTAATCGCACCACACAGAGCAATGACCGAATTGATCTCCTCACCAGTGCAGAGGGTTCTAGGCTCGTCGGTACCGCCGAGCCGCGTGGTGCGGGGACGGGCACCGCACACGCACCGGAGACCGAGCGGTACTTGAGCGCCGCCCCAGACGGGAGCGCCGCCGGGCAAGGAGGGCCGCATGACCGTACGGCGAGTAATGGGCATCGAGACGGAGTACGGGATCTCCGTCCCCGGCCACCCGAACGCCAATGCCATGCTCACCTCGTCCCAGATCGTCAACGCCTACGCGGCCGCGATGCACCGGGCACGGCGTGCCCGCTGGGACTTCGAGGAGGAGAATCCGCTGCGGGACGCCCGCGGCTTCGACCTCGCCCGGGAGGCCGCCGACTCCAGCCAGCTCACGGACGAGGACATCGGCCTGGCCAACGTCATCCTCACCAACGGCGCCAGGCTCTACGTCGACCACGCCCACCCCGAGTACAGCGCCCCCGAGGTGACCAACCCGCGAGACGCTGTCCTCTGGGACAAGGCAGGTGAGCGGATCATGGCGGAGGCCGCCGAGCGGGCCGCCCAGCTCCCCGGCGCGCAGCCGATCCACCTGTACAAGAACAACACCGACAACAAGGGCGCGTCCTACGGCACGCACGAGAACTACCTGATGAAGCGGGAGACCCCGTTCTCGGATATCGTGCGGCACCTCACCCCGTTCTTCGTGTCCCGGCAGGTGGTGACCGGGGCCGGGCGGGTGGGGATCGGCCAGGACGGCCATGAGCACGGATTCCAGATCAGCCAGCGGGCCGACTACTTCGAAGTCGAGGTCGGCCTGGAGACCACGCTCAAGCGCCCCATCATCAACACCAGGGACGAGCCGCATGCCGACGCCGAGAAGTACCGCCGGCTGCATGTGATCATCGGCGACGCCAACCTCTCCGAGATCTCGACGTATCTCAAGCTCGGTACGACCGCGCTGGTGCTCTCCATGATCGAGGACGGCTTCATCAACGTGGACCTGGCCGTCGACCAGCCGGTACGTACCCTGCACCAGGTCTCCCACGACCCCGCGCTCAAGCGGGTGATCACTCTGCGCAGCGGCCGGACACTCACCGGCGTCCAGTTGCAGATGGAGTACTTCGAGCTCGCCAGGAAGTACGTCGAAGACCGCTTCGGAGCGGACGCGGACGAGCAGACCAAGGACGTGCTGTCCCGCTGGGAGGACACCCTCAACCGGCTCGAGAACGATCCGATGAGCCTCTCCGGCGAGCTGGACTGGATCACGAAACGGGAGATCCTCGAGGGCTACCGGCGGCGTGACGGCGTGGACTGGGACGCGGCACGGCTGCACCTCGTGGACCTCCAGTACGCCGACGTACGCCCCGAGAAGGGCCTGTACAACCGTCTGGTGGCTCGCGGCAAGATGAAGCGGCTCCTGGACGAGGCAGATGTCGAGCGGGCCGAGAGCAAGCCTCCTGAGGACACCAGGGCGTACTTCCGCGGCCGCTGCCTCGAGCAGTACGCGGACGACGTGGCCGCGGCCTCCTGGGACTCCGTGATCTTCGATCTGCCCGGTCGTGACTCTCTGCAACGGGTCCCCACGCTGGAGCCCCTCAGAGGCACCCGCAACCACGTGAAAGAGCTGCTCGACCGGTGCCGCACAGCCGAAGACCTGGTCCGGGTTCTGTCCGGGGGCTGAAATGGCCCTCGTCCGGGAATCATTGCGATAACCCCCGGACGTTGAGGAAAGTGCGGGGCCGATGTCAGACCCTGCTTGTAGGGTCTGATCTTGAGTGAGCCAACCAAACGGGCAAACCGAGCGGGGTGAGGGAAATGGCAACCAAGGACACCGGCGGCGGTCAGCAGCGGGCCACACGCTCCACCGAGGAGGTCGAGGAGCAGGCGCAGGACGCGCAGGCCTCCGAGGACCTCAAGGAGCGCCAGGAAAAGCTGTCCGACGATGTCGACTCCGTGCTGGACGAGATCGACGACGTACTCGAAGAGAACGCCGAGGACTTCGTGCGCTCCTTCGTGCAAAAGGGCGGAGAGTAGCACCCCCGAACGGTCGGGGCATCCCCCGGTTGTGGGGGGGGGCGGCCGGGCGGGGGGGCGGGGGGGGGGCGCCCCCGCCCGGCCCGCGCCGCCGCGCGGGCGGGGCGGCGGGGGGTGGGCGCGCGCAGAGCCCCCCC
>NZ_JBHXFA010000072.1:17593-25265 GCF_042724175.1 Streptomyces sp. NPDC127084 | reverse complement strand
GCGCTTGTCGGGGTCCCCCGGACTGTAGATCGGGTGTATGTGCCCCCCCCCCGCCGGGGGGCGCCCCCGGTGGGTGGCCCCCCCCGGGGCCCCCCCCCCCCCCCCCCCCCGTCATCCGCACGGATGACCGGCGGCAGCACGGGTAAGGTCCGTGCAGAGCATGCAAGATCGGCCCGGCCCCCAGGGGCGGGCCGCCGCCAATTCGGAAGGAAACGCGTGGAAGCCAACCCTCGTAGCACCGGGCGTCTGCCGGCAGCCTTCCTGACGCCCGGCTCCTCCTCGTTCATGGACTTCCTGGGCGAGCACTCACCGGAGCTGCTCCCGGGCAATCGCGTCCTGCCCCCGGTACAGGGCGTGGTCGAAGCGCCCCACGGCACCACGATCGTCGCCGCGTCCTTCCCCGGCGGTGTGGTGCTCGCCGGTGACCGGCGGGCGACGATGGGCAACATGATCGCCCAGCGGGACATCGAGAAGGTCTTCCCCGCGGACGAGTACTCGGCGGTGGGCATCGCGGGCACCGCGGGTCTCGCGGTCGAGATGGTGAAGCTCTTCCAGCTCGAACTGGAGCACTTCGAGAAGGTCGAGGGCGCACAGCTCTCGCTCGAAGGCAAGGCGAACCGCCTCTCCACCATGATCCGCAGCAACCTCGGCATGGCCATGCAGGGCCTCGCCGTGGTGCCGCTGTTCGCCGGCTGGGACATCGACCGGGAGAAGGGCCGGATCTTCTCCTACGACGTCACCGGCGGCCGTTCCGAGGAGCAGGGCTACGCGGCCACCGGCTCCGGCTCGATCTTCGCGCGCGGCGCCATGAAGAAGCTCTACCGCGAGGACCTGACCGAGCAGCAGGCCCTCACCCTGGTCGTCCAGGCCCTGTACGACGCGGCGGACGACGACTCGGCGACCGGCGGCCCGGACGTGGCCCGCCGTATCTACCCCATCGTCACGGTGATCAACGACGAGGGCTTCCGCAGGCTCGGTGACGACGAGACCGGCGAGATCGCCCGGGCCATCCTGGAGCACCGTCTCCAGCAGCCCGACGGCCCGCGCGCCTCGCTGCTCTGACCCACTTGCCACTGACAGAAAGGGACGGATAGCCGGTGTCGACGCCGTTCTATGTCTCACCCCAGCAGGCCATGGCCGACCGGGCGGAATACGCCCGCAAGGGCATCGCACGCGGCCGGAGCCTGGTGGTCCTCCAGTACACCGACGGCATCGTCTTCGTCGGTGAGAACCCGTCCCGTGCCCTGCACAAGTTCAGCGAGATCTACGACCGGATCGGCTTCGCCGCGGCCGGGAAGTACAACGAGTACGAGAACCTGCGGATCGGCGGTGTGCGCTACGCGGATCTGCGCGGATACACCTACGACCGCGACGATGTGACGGCTCGTGGACTCGCCAACGTCTACGCCCAGACGCTCGGCACGATCTTCTCCAGCGCGGGTGAGAAGCCGTACGAGGTGGAGCTGGTCGTCGCCGAGGTCGGCACCTCGCCCGAGGGCGACCAGATCTACCGGCTCCCGCACGACGGCTCGATCGTGGACGAGCATGGCTCGGTCGCGGTCGGCGGTAACGCGGAGCAGATCAGCAGCTTCCTGGACCAGCGGCACCGTGACGGGATGTCCCTCGCGGAGGCGCTGAAGCTGGCGGTCCAGGCGCTGTCCAGGGACACCAACGGAACGGAGCGGGAGATTCCCGCGGAGCGGCTGGAGGTGGCGATCCTGGACCGTACTCGTCCGCAGAAGCGGAAGTTCAAGCGGATCGTGGGTCGGCAGCTGTCCCGGCTTCTCGAAGCGGACGACGCGGCATCGACCCCCACGGAGGTCCCCTCCGACGCGGAGGACTCCGACGGGGAGGCGTAGCCGCCTCCCCGCGTCCCCACCGCCTCGGTGTTCCGCACCCCGTGGTGCCCTGCTGCGCGGGGCGCCGGGGGTGTCGCGGTGTTCCGCACTCCGTTCGGTGGGCCGGTGTGTCCGGCCTCAATCTCCCCCAGACTTCGTCCGGGGGGACCCCATGCCGGGCTTGGGTTTCGTGGGCTGGGCCGGGTCCGTGGTGGAGCGGCCCCAACGCCCACTTCCCGGCGACGGGCAACCCCGACATCCCCGCCTGGCCGGCGTTTGAGGCCGGACACTCCGGTCCACCGTGCGGGGTGGGGTGCACTGCGTAACCCTGCGCCGCGGAACGGGCGACCCCGAGCGACCCACTGTGCGGGTCAGCGGGGCGCGGGGCCCGTGGAGGCGCGGGGGACCAGGGTGACCGGGAGGTCCCCGGGGGCGGGGGCGCGGCCCGCGAGGACGGATAGGAGCGCGGACATGCCCGCCGCGCCCACCCGCTCCGCGGGGAGGCGGACCGTCGTGAGCTCCGGCTCCAGCGCCGTCGCCAACGTCATATCGTCGAAGCCGGCCACCGAGACATCCTCCGGCACCCGCAGCCCAAGCCGCCGGGCCGCCTTGCACGCACCCGCCGCGACCATGTCGTCGTCGCAGACGAGTGCCGTGGGGCGGGGGTTGCCCTGTTCGGTCAGGGCGGTCTCGGCAGCCGCCCGTGCGCCGTCCACGTCCAGGGGGGACCGGACCTTGCGCAGCGAGGCCCCGGGCACGTCGCGTACCGCCTTCTCCAGGGCGCGGGCGCGTACTTCGAAGGTCCAGGACGGGACCGCCGAGGCCAGATGGACGAACCGCCGGTGGCCCAGGGCGGCCAGATGGCCCGTCACCTGCCGCATGCCGTCCGCGATATCGAGGTTCACCTGCGCCGCGGAGCCCTGATCGGCCGGATCGCTGTCGAGCATCACCAGCGGCAGATCGGTGCCGCGGATCGCCTTCAGCGCCCCTGCCGCCATCGATGACGCGATCACCCCGTCCAGCGCGGCCCGTGCCGAGGCGAAGGGGTCCTTTGCGGGTCCGATCCCTTCCGGCGAGGGGTACAGCACCACGCCGAAGTCATGCTCCGCCGCGACATCGGCCGCGCCCGCGTACACCCGGGCGAAGAACTCGTTGGTCAGCGCGGGCACCACCAGCAGTGCGGTCCGGGTGCGGCCCAGGCGCAGGCTGCGGGCCGCCAGGTTCGGGCGGTAGCCCAGCTCCTGAGCCGCCTGCCGCACCGAGACCGCGGTGCGCTCGGACACCCGTCCCCGCCATTTGTCGCCCAGGACGAGCGAGACCGTGGCCTGTGAGACCCCGGCGGCCCGTGCCACGTCCCTGCTGGTCGGCCGCTGCACACTCGCCTCCGCCTCGTGCCCTGCGCCACGAGTGGACTCGTGGCCTGGGCTCATGGTACGTATGACGGAGCGCGAGTTATACGTAAAACTCCCTGAACGAAAAGGCGGGACATGGCCGCGGGAGTGTCCGGGTACGCAGAGATCCTCAAGGCGCCGCATGCGGCACGCCTCCTCACGGGCACCCTGGTGGGCCGCCTGCCGAACGCCACCGCGCATGTGGCGATCGTCCTGTTCATCCGCGCCGAGGGCGGCAGCTACGCCCTGGCGGGCGCTCTCACCGCCGTCTACGGTCTCGCCACCGCTGTGGGGCAGCCACTGCTCGGCCGGCTGGTCGATCTGCGCGGACAGCCCCGTGTCCAACTGCCGTCCGCCGTCGTCTCGGCGCTCGGCATGCTGCTCCTCGCTGTCGTCGGCCTCGGCTCGCTACCGGTGGCCTACGCGGCGGTGACCGTCGCCGGAGTGTTCACCCCGCCCCTCGAAGGCGGGCTGCGGGCCCTGTGGCCCGGTGTGCTGGGCCATCGCGAGGAGCGGGTGCACCGGGCCTACGCGATGGACGCGATAGCCCAGGAAATCATGTTCACGGTCGGTCCGTTGCTGGTCACCCTGCTGGTGTGGCTCTTCTCGCCGGCCGCCGCGCTGCTCGTCATCAACGCCCTGGGGCTTGTCGGCACGGTCTCGGTCATCGTGTCCGGACCTTCCAGGAACTGGCGGTCCGCGCCTCGTGAGGCGCACTGGCTGGGTGCCCTGCGCTCGCCCGGGCTGCTGGCGCTGCTCGGCTCGTTCTTCTTCGTCGGCCTGGCCCTCGGCTCCATCACGGTCGCCGCGCTCGCGTACGCCGACGACCACGGTGGTGACACCGTGTACGGCTGGCTGATGGCCGCCCTCGGCCTCGGAGCGCTGGTCGGCGGCGTCGCCTACGGGGCCCGTCAGTGGGCCGGTGCCCCCGAACGGCGGCTGCGGGTCATCGTGGCCCTGCTCGCCCTCGGCTATCTGCCGCTGATGCTCACCCCCGGCGTGCTGCCGATGACCGCCCTCAGCGCGGTCGCCGGGGTGTTCCTGGCGCCCGCGATCGCGTGCGCGTTCATCGTCGTCGACCGGCACGCTCCTCAGGGCACCGTCACCGAGGCGTTCTCCTGGCTGGTGACCACGTTCGGCGTCGGCGCCGCCGCGGGAACCGCCGCCGCGGGTCCCGCGGTGGAACTGGGCGGGACCGTGGCGGGCTTCGCCGTGGCGGGGGCCGGCGGAATCGCCGCGCTGCTCGTCCTGCTGGCCACCGGACGGGTCCTCGCAGTTCCCGGCCGGAGCGCACACATCGCGTCAGGGGATGAAATTGGTCGGAGCCGTACTGCCGAACCCGGTTTCAGCGCAGGGCATCAGGCGTAATGTTCAGTCATGGACCGCCGAATTTTCGGGCTGGAGAACGAGTACGGCGTCACGTGCACGTTCAGGGGACAGCGCCGACTGTCGCCTGACGAAGTGGCGCGGTACCTCTTCCGCCGTGTTGTGTCATGGGGCCGCAGCAGTAACGTCTTCCTGCGCAATGGGGCCCGTCTCTACCTCGACGTGGGATCGCACCCGGAGTACGCCACTCCGGAATGTGACAATGTGACCGAGCTGGTCACGCACGACAAAGCAGGGGAGCGGATTCTCGAAGGCCTGCTCGTCGACGCCGAGCGCCGCCTGCACGAGGAGGGAATCGCGGGCGACGTCTATCTGTTCAAGAACAACACCGACTCGGCGGGAAACTCCTACGGCTGCCACGAGAATTACCTGGTGGCCCGCCACGGGGAGTTCTCGCGGCTCGCGGACATCCTGATTCCCTTCCTGGTGACCCGGCAGCTGCTCTGCGGCGCCGGGAAGGTGCTCCAGACTCCGCGCGGCGCCGTCTACTGCGTCAGCCAGCGCGCGGAGCACATCTGGGAGGGCGTCAGCTCCGCCACCACCCGGTCCCGCCCCATCATCAACACCCGTGATGAGCCCCACGCGGACGCGGAGCGCTACCGCCGTCTGCATGTCATCGTCGGTGACTCGAACATGTCCGAGACGACCATGCTGCTCAAGGTCGGCGCCACCGACCTGGTGCTGCGCATGATCGAGGCGGGCACGGTGATGCGTGACCTGACGCTGGAGAACCCCATCCGGGCCATCCGGGAGGTCAGCCATGACATCACCGGTCGGCGCAAGGTGCGCCTGGCCAGCGGGCGTGAGGCCTCCGCGTTGGAGATCCAGCGCGAGTACTACGACAAGGCCGTGGACTTCGTGGACCGCCGCGGGATCCGCTCAGGCACCGTCGAGCAGGTGCTCGAACTCTGGGGCCGTACGCTCGACGCCATCGAGCAGGAGGACCTGGACCGGATCGGCACCGAGATCGACTGGGTGATCAAGTACAAACTCCTCGAGCGGTACCGGGCCAAGCACAACATGACGATGTCCCACCCGCGGGTCGCCCAGATAGACCTCGCCTACCACGACATCCACCGCCGCCGTGGCCTCTACTACCTTCTGGAGAAGAAGGGGCAGACGGCCAGGATCTGCAACGATCTGAAGATCTTCGAGGGCAAGTCGGTGCCCCCGCAGACCACCAGGGCGAGGCTGCGCGGTGACTTCATCCGCCGTGCCCAGGAGCAGCGCCGTGACTTCACCGTCGACTGGGTGCATCTCAAGCTCAACGACCAGGCCCAGCGGACCGTGTTGTGCAAGGACCCGTTCCGGTCGGTCGACGACCGGGTGGAGAAGCTGATCGCGGGGATGTAGCCGCCGGTGTGAAAGGGTGCCGCCCGCTGTCCGGGGACGGAACGTGTCCCCGGACAGCGCGCGGCTTTCCCATGTGGCGGCGCTTCGAAGACCGCGGGGAGTGCACACCGTAGAGTGGCGGCCATTGCCCATGGCCTCGACTCCCAGTTGGACTGATGAACTACAACACCAAGCGACGTATCGCCTCCCTGCTGGCCGTGCCCGCCCTGCTGTTCGCAAGCGCGTGCGGTTCAGATGAATCGAACGACTCGGTGGCAGGTGTGGCCGAGGTCAAGGGGAAGTTCGGCGAGAAGCCCCAGATCACCGTCCCCAAGGGCGAGAAGCCCGCGGACAAGACCGTGGTGGAGACAGTCACGGAGGGCAGCGGAGCCAAGGCCGCCAAGGGCGACTGGGTCCGTATCGACTACACCGTGCGCAAGTGGGACGACCCGGCCGACCTCGGTGGGACGTACCCCGAGAAGGGTGGTGCGACCACCGCGCACCGTCAGCCGGTGGAACGCCTCGGGGAGCAGAGCCAGAACCTTCCCCCCAAGGTCGTCGAAGCGGTCGAGGGGAAGAAGGCGGGCAGCCGGATCCTCATCCAGGGCACCGCGGGCGATCTGATCGGACAGAACCTCAACCCGCAGTCGGGCATCAAGGCGGCAGACACCCTGGTGTGGGTCGTGGACCTGGACGGTGCCGCCAAGGTCGACTCGAAGGCCGAGGTCAAGGGTACGCAGGCGGCTCCCGCGCCCGGAATGCCCACGGTGAGCGCCCCCGCGCAGAAGGCCGCCACGATCACCATCCCGAAGGGTGAGAAGGCTCCCACCACGCTGAAGGAGCAGATCCTGATCAAGGGCAACGGCCCCAAGGTCGAGGCCGGTCAGGGCCTGATCGCGCAGTACACGGGTGTCAAGTGGGAGGACGGCAAGAAGTTCGACTCCTCCTGGGACCACGGAGGCGTGACCGCCTTTCAGATCGGCACCGGCTCCGTCATCGAGGGCTGGGACAAGGGGCTGGTCGGCAAGAACGTCGGTGACCGGGTCCTGCTGGTGATTCCGCCCTCCCTCGGCTACGGCGCCGACCCCTCCAGCGAGCTCGCGAAGAACACGCTGGTCTTCGTGGTCGACATCGTCGGCGCGGTCTGAGACGCGGTCCGTCCACCGATCTGTGAGACTGTGCCGGTTGCGAAGTTCATCAGTTTGAGGAGCACAGCAGTGAACATCGAGAAGCCCGAGATCGACTTCCCGGGCGGCGAGCCGCCGGCCGACCTGGAGATCAAGGAAATCTGGGAGGGCGACGGCCCCGAGGCCAAGGCCGGTGACACGGTTGCCGTGCACTATGTGGGCGTGGCCTTCTCGACCGGCGAGGAGTTCGACGCGTCCTGGAACCGTGGCACTCCGCTCCGGTTCCAGCTCGGTGTCGGCCAGGTCATCAAGGGCTGGGACCAGGGTGTTCAGGGGATGAAGGTCGGCGGTCGCCGCCAGCTGATCATCCCCGCGCACCTCGCGTACGGAGAGCGCGGCGCCGGCGGCGGCCTCATCGGCCCCGGTGAGACGCTGATCTTCGTCTGCGACCTGGTCGCGATCTGATCGCAATCGGTCACAGTGGGGGCCCCCCCGGGCCCGCCGGGGCCCCCCCGGGTTGACCGGCCGACCCCACCGGGAGGTGTGACCCACCCACACACTGAGACTGGGCGGGGGCGGGGGGGGGGGCGAGGCTGTG
>NZ_JBHXFA010000072.1:0-17583 GCF_042724175.1 Streptomyces sp. NPDC127084 | reverse complement strand
TCGGCCCGGGGTCCGAGGCTCTTCTTGTGGCCGCCCGGGGCGCCTTTTTCCCCCAACGCGCCCCGCGGGCCCCCCCGCTCGCCCCGGGGGGGGCCCGCGCTTTTGCCACGACAGCCCGTAGCGGTAGGTTCAACGATCAGAAACGGTGAGACTTCCGGGGAAGGGCGGGTAGGGCGTCGATGGCCATTGCCAAGGCCGAGCGGCTGATGAACCTGGCGCTGTGCCTGCTCGGCACACGACGGCCGCTCAGCAAGCGCGAACTGCGCGGTTCCATCGAGGCCTACCTAGAGGCGGGCAACGACGATGCGTTCAACCGCATGTTCGAGCGCGACAAGGATGACCTGCGCGAACTCGGTCTGGTCATCGCCACCGTGGAGAACCTCGACGGGGAGACGGGCTATCTCGCCCGCCGCGACTCCAACCGGCTGCCGCCCATCACCCTGGACGCCGAGGAGGCCGCGGCACTGGGGCTGGCCGCGAAGGTCTGGCAGCAGGCCAGGCTCGCCGGAGCGGCAAGCGGGGCGCTGCAGAAGCTGCGTGCCGCGGGGATGCCGGAGGCCGAGGACGCCTACGACGCTGCGCAGCACAGCGCGCTCGAACCGCGAATCCCCGTCCACGAAGCCGCTTTCGAGCCGCTGATGCTGGCTTGCCGGGACCACCGCCCGGTCGTCTTCGACTACCGGAAGTCCAACGCCGTCCACCCCGAGACCCGCCAGGTCGAGCCATGGACGCTGGAGTGCTGGCGCGGCCACTGGTACCTCGCGGGCTGGGACCGGGACCGCGGTGCCGAGCGGGTCTTCCGGCTGTCCCGGATCATCGGCAAGGTGCGTTCCCGTGCCGGCCGGTACACCGCGCCCGTCCCGGACGTGGTGACGGTACGTGAGACCGTGGAGAGCTGGGCGGGGGAGAACGCGACCCGGACCGCGCTGATCAGGCTGCGCTCCGACGCCGGGTACCCGCTGCGAGCCCGCGCCATCGCGGTCCGGGAACTCGGCGAAGGCTGGGATGAGTTGGAGATTCCGTACGGGCACGGGCTGGACGCCTGGCTGGTGGAGTTCGGCCCGGACGTCGTCGTGCTGGAGCCCGCGGACCTGCGGGCCGATGTGGTCGACCGGCTGCGTGCCGTGGCCAAGGGCTGAGGGGGACTCGGACGACCATGGCCGCGAACGCCATTGACCAGACCCGGCGGATGCTCTCGCTGGTGACCTATCTTCGGGAACGCCCCGGGGCGCGGGTCGGGGACGTCGCCCGCGCCTTCGGGATCACGGAGGACGAGCTGATCGCCGACCTCGATGTGCTGCCCATGTGCGGTACCAGTTTCCGTGGCGGCGACCTGCTCGACATCGACACGGACGGCGACCGGATCTGGTGGCGCAACCCAGGCTCCCTCGCGGCGGAAGCTGCCGAACCGCTGCGGCTCGCCGCGGACGAGGCGACCGCGCTGCTGGTCGCCGCGCGCGCCGTCGCCACCCTGCCGGGGCTGCGCGAGGGCGACCGCGAGGCACTGCTGAGGGCGACCGCCAAGCTGGAGGCGGCGGCAGGGGAGGCCGCGGGCGCCAGTGCGCGGCTGTCGGTGATCTTCGAGTCCGAGGGCGGCGTCTTCGCCGACGTCGACCGCGCCATCTCGGAGCGCCGCAGGCTGTGGCTGCGCTACTACTCACCGGCGCGCGACGAGCTCACGGAGCGAGAGGTCGACCCGATCCGGCTGTTCGCCGTCGGGCACACGTACATGGAGGCCTGGTGCTACCTCTCCGAGGCTCGCCGGACCTTCAGACTGGACCGGGTCGCCGAGATCCGGTTGCTGGACGAATCCTCCGCGCCCCCGGAGGTCGAGCTGCGCGACCTCTCGGAAGGGCTGGTGCAGCCGTCGGCCGATGACCCGGAGGTCGTGGTCGAGGTGGGGCCCGGCGGGCGCTGGGTGGCCGAGTACTACCCCCACGACAGCGCGGAAGAGCTCCCCGACGGGGGGTTGCGCATCACGCTCCGCACCCCGGACCCCGCGTCACTGCGGCGGCTGGGGCTGCGGCTGGGGCGGGACGGCTGGATCGTCTCCCCGCCGGAGCTGGCCGACAGTGCCCAGCGGGCGGCTGCCGATGCCCTGACCGCGTACGACGCCCCCGGCACCCCGGGATGTCCGGCCTGAAGACCGCGAACGAGTGGAGTGATGCTGGAGTGAGGGGAGACACGTCCGTGCTATCCGGAATCCCGGCGTCCAAGGCGCCGGTGCCGGCCCCGGTGATGTTCAAGGCCGCCTGCCCCGACTGCCGCTGCCGCCTCGAGCTCTCCGCCGCCGCACTGCGACTGGCGATCGGCGCCAGCAGGCGGACAACGTTCTATTCCTTCACCTGCACCGAGTGCGGGGCGGCCGTGCGCAGGCCGGCGGGGGAGCGGATCGTCGAGCTGCTCACCGGTGGCGGAGTGCGTACGCTGCGTCTCCACTCCACCGTCTGAATCCACCCGCCACCTCTGAGGTTCCGCCGTATGTTCTGGCCCATGCTCGCCATCGCCCTGGGGTTCCTCGGCATCGCCGTCCTCGGCGTCCTCGGCATCCGCGTCTTCCTGGAGGCCCGGCGCCTGGCCCGGCAGGTGGCCAGGGCCGCCGACCGGATCGACCGTGCAGCCCAGGACCTGGAGCAGTCGGCGACCAGGCTGGCGCGGACTGGCGGAACCTGGCGGTAACCGGCCTCACGCGGCCCCCATATCCGGTCGAACCGCCCGCGGGGTACGCTTCCGAAAGCGGGCCGGACGGTCAGTGCGGGTCGCACATTGAGTATGCGCAGCCATTGCTCTGCGTTTACTTCGGCGGGTTACGATCGCATGCATCGTGCTGATCGGACGCCTGTCCGATCGTGGGCAGCCCCGCCCCCCAGCCGCCTCAGCGAGAAGGAAGTCAGACATGATCGGCAATCTGAAGCCCCTTGAGATCCTTCTGATCGTCGTGGTCATCCTGTTGCTGTTCGGCGCCAAGAAGCTGCCCGACATGGCCCGTTCACTCGGCAAGTCCGCCCGCATCCTCAAGAGCGAGGCCAAGGCTATGAAGCAGGACGGCGACCAGACGGCTCCCAAGACCGACGCCGATCAGGCCGCCCAGCCGCAGGACGCGCCCCGGACGATCCAGGCCGCTCCCGGCGATGTGACGAGCAGCCGCCCGGTCTCCGAGCCGAACCGTACGACCCAGAGCTGACGCCGGCTGACCCCGGCTGACCTCGGTCGTCAGGGTTCTTCCCGAACTACCCGACGGTTTTCGCACGAGACGAGGAAGTGGGTTGCTCAAGTCTGCCCGCAAGCAGGAGAAGGACACCGAGGGGCGGATGCCGCTCGGAGAGCACCTGCGTGAGCTGCGTAACCGGCTGCTGAAGTCGGTTCTGGCGATCGCCGTGGCCACCATCGTCGCGGCCTTCTTCCAGAAGGAGATCTTCGAGATCCTGATGAGGCCGATCCTGGAGTCGGTCGGTTGCAACGCGGGCCAGCTTCGCATGGTCAACGGCCGGCCGTGCGCCGAGATGACCACCAACGGCCTGCTCTCGCCCTTCACGATCGCGCTGAAGGTCGCACTGATGACGGGCGTCCTGGCCGCCACTCCCGTCTGGCTCTACCAGCTGTGGGCGTTCGTCGCGCCCGGACTGCACAGCCACGAGAAGCGCTACGCGGTCAGCTTCGTCGCCGCGGGCGTCCCGCTCTTCCTGGGCGGCGCCTACCTGGCCTACTCGATCCTGCCGCAGACCGCCCAGATCATGCTGGGCTTCGCGCCGACCGGGGCCAAGCCCCTGCTGCCGCTGGACGACTACCTCGACCTGATCACCCGCATGGTGCTGGTCTTCGGACTGGCCTTCGAGCTGCCGCTGCTCCTGATCCTGCTGAACATGACGAACGTCCTCAGCGGCCGGCGCATGCTCGGCTGGTGGCGCGGGATGATCGTCGGTCTCACCGGCTTCGCCGCGATCGCCACACCGGGTGGCGAACCGATCTCGATGCTGCTGCTGGCCGGACCCCTGGCCGTGCTCTACTTCCTGGCCGTCGGTTTCTCGTTCCTCAACGACGCCCGCCGCCGGCGCCGGAACCCGGACGTGGAGCTGAGCGACGACGAGGCGTCCGAGCTGGACCTCACCCCCGAGACCATCGGCTCCGTCGAGGCCGTGTCATCCTCCCGGGCGCTTCCGGAGCAGACCGGCGGCGAGGCCGAGGGCGGCAGAGCACCCCGGGTCAACGGATACGACGACATCACCTGATCCACCCGCCCCCGCGCGGGGCGCACCTCGCTCATCGCACATCGAATAATGATCGGGCTCACTGTCAGTGGGGGCGGGTAGTCTCGACAGCAAGATGACAGAGGACCTCTCACCAGCTGAGCGCTACGCGGCGGCACGCATCCGTGCCGCCGAGCAGGCCACCGCACTCGCTCCCTTCCGCGAGCTGTACGCCTTCGACCTGGACCCCTTCCAGATCGAGGCCTGCCGGGCCCTGGAGGCCGGCAAGGGCGTGCTCGTCGCGGCACCCACCGGTTCGGGCAAGACCATCGTGGGCGAGTTCGCCGTGCACCTCGCCCTCGCGCAGGGGCGCAAGTGCTTCTACACCACGCCCATCAAGGCGCTGTCCAACCAGAAGTACTCGGACCTGGTCAGGCGGTACGGCCCCGAGAAGGTCGGCCTGCTCACCGGTGACAACAGTGTGAACTCCGAGGCCCCGATCGTCGTCATGACCACCGAGGTCCTGCGGAACATGCTGTACGCGGGCTCCCAGTCGCTGCTCGGCCTCGGCTACGTGGTCATGGACGAGGTGCACTACCTCTCCGACCGCTTCCGCGGCGCCGTCTGGGAGGAAGTGATCATCCACCTCCCGGAATCCGTAACCCTGGTCTCGCTCTCCGCGACCGTGTCCAACGCGGAGGAGTTCGGCGACTGGCTGGACACGGTCCGCGGCGACACAGAAGTGATCGTCTCCGAGTCCCGCCCCGTGCCGCTGTGGCAGCATGTGCTGGCCGGGCGCCGGATGTACGACCTCTTCGAGGAGGAGACCGACCACGGAGGCCGCGGTGCCGCACGCCGCGAGGTCAACCCCGATCTGGTGCGCCTGGCCCGGATGGAGAACACGCGCACCTACAACCCCCGTGACCGCAGACGCGGGAAGATGGTCCGCGAGGCCGACCGCGAGCGTGAGCGGCGCCAGCGCAGCCGTATCTGGACGCCGTCCCGCCCCGAGGTCATAGAGCGCCTCGACGCCGAAGGCCTGCTGCCGGCCATCACCTTCATCTTCAGCCGGGCCGCCTGCGAGGCCGCCGTCCAGCAGTGCCTGTACGCCGGGTTGAGACTCAACGACGACGAAGCACGCCAGAAGGTGCGCGAACTGGTCGAGGAGCGCACGGCCGCCATCCCCGGCGAGGACCTCCACGTCCTCGGCTACTACGAGTGGCTGGAGGGCCTGGAGAGGGGCATAGCGGCCCATCACGCCGGAATGCTCCCGACGTTCAAGGAAGTCGTCGAAGAGCTCTTCGTACGCGGCCTCGTCAAGGCGGTGTTCGCCACCGAGACCCTCGCGCTGGGCATCAACATGCCCGCGCGTTCCGTGGTACTGGAGAAGCTGGTCAAGTGGAACGGCGAGCAGCACGCGGACATCACCCCCGGCGAGTACACCCAGCTGACCGGCCGCGCCGGGCGGCGCGGTATCGACGTCGAGGGCCACGCCGTGGTCCTGTGGCAGCGCGGTATGGACCCCGGTGCCCTCGCCGGGCTCGCGGGCACCCGCACCTATCCGCTGCGCTCCAGCTTCAAGCCCTCGTACAACATGGCCGTGAACCTGGTGCAGCAGTTCGGCCGGCACCGCTCGCGCGAACTGCTGGAGACCTCATTCGCCCAGTTCCAGGCGGACAAGTCGGTGGTCGGGATCTCCCGCCAGGTGCAGCGCAACGAGGAGGGGCTCGAAGGCTACCGGGAGGGCATGACCTGCCACCTCGGTGACTTCGAGGAGTACGCGCTGCTGCGCCGCGAGCTCAAGGACCGCGAGACCGAACTGGCCAAGCAGGGCGCCGCGCAGCGCCGCGCCGCGGCCGCGGGCTCCCTGGAGAAGCTCAAGCCCGGCGACGTCATCCATGTCCCGACGGGCAAGTTCGCCGGCCTCGCGCTGGTGCTGGACCCAGGGCTGCCCGCGGGACGGTCCAACGGCCACCGGGGCGGTTTCGAGTACCACGACGGCCCTCGGCCCCTTGTGCTGACCGCCGAGCGGCAGGTCAAGCGGCTCGCCGCGATGGACTTCCCGGTCCCGGTCGAACCGCTGGAGCGCATGCGCATCCCCAAGTCCTTCAACCCCAGGTCGCCGCAGTCCCGCCGTGACCTGGCTTCGGCGCTGCGGACCAAGGCCGGGCACATCGTGCCCGACCGGCACCGCAAGCCGCGGGCCACGGCGGCGGACGACCGCGAGATCGCCCGGCTCCGCAAGGACATCCGCTCGCACCCCTGCCACGGCTGCGACGAGCGCGAGGACCATGCGCGCTGGGCCGAGCGCTACCACCGCCTCCAGCGCGACACCCGGCAACTGGAGCGCCGTATCGAGGGCCGCACCAACACCATCGCCCGCACCTTCGACCGGATCGTCGGTCTGCTCACCGAGATGGACTACCTCCGCGGCGACGAGGTCACCGAGCACGGCAAGCGCCTGGCCCGGCTCTACGGCGAGCTGGACCTGCTGGCCAGCGAGTGTCTGCGCGAACGCGTCTGGGAGGGCCTGACTCCGGCCGAACTGGCGGCATGTGTATCGGCGTTGGTCTTCGAGGCACGACAGGCCGATGACGCGGTGGCGCCCAAACTGCCCGCGGGGAAGGCGAAGGCCGCGCTGGGCGAGATGGTGCGGATCTGGGGTCGGCTCGACGCGCTCGAGGAAGAGTTCAAGATCAGCCAGACCGAGGGCGTCGGCCAGCGTGAGCCGGATCTGGGCTTCGCCTGGGCGGCGTACCAGTGGGCATCCGGGAAGAGCCTGGACGAGGTCCTGCGCGAGGCGGAGATGCCCGCGGGGGACTTCGTGCGCTGGTGCAAGCAGGTCATCGATGTCCTGGGCCAGATCGCCGCAGCGGCCCCGGGCGAGGGCACCACGGTGGCCCGCACCGCCCGCAAGGCGGTGGACGGACTGCTCCGGGGCGTCGTCGCGTACAGCTCCGTGGGGTGAACCCGCGGGGGTGCCCGCACCCGGTGGCGCCTTGTTGCACGGGGTGGCGGGGTTGCGCGGTGTTCCGCACCTCGTGCGGTGGCCCGGTGTGTCCGGCCTCGAACTCCCCCAGACTCCGTTCGGGGGACCCCCAGGCCGGGCGGGTTGTCGGGGTTGGCCGTCGCCGGGAGGTGGGCGTCGGGTCCGCTCCGGGTCTCGTATCCGGGACCGTGCTGATTTGCGGCGCGGATGGGTCGCCACGCGGAGTTGTCGCCTGTCCCACAGGGGGCCACGCCGCTGCGAAGACGGACGGCGCGGGCCCACCGCACCGGGTGCGGTACGACATCGAAACCCGCCGTCCCGTGGCACGGGCCTCCCGGGGGGCGGGTCTCCCGGGAGGCTTCAGGGGGCTATGTGAAGTTCAGCAGTGCCAGGGGCTGGGACGTGGGCTGGGGTGAACCCCCCGCCGGCTCCACGGTCACGCCCATACCCGTGGCCGGGCCCACCGCGCCGTCCATCAGGATGGTCTCCGCCGCGCCCGAGGAGGCCAGGAGTCCCGCGGGCCGCATGGTCGTGCCGTCGGCGAACCAGAGTTGGTACACCTTGCCCGCGTCAGGACGCGGAAGCCCCGCCGCCAGGAACACAGCGCGGTCGCGCTCGCGGGACACGGCCACCGTGCCGGTCGCGGTGGCGCTGCCCAGGCTCGCGGAGCTGGTGCGCACGTCGGGCGCGGTCAGCACGTTCGCCAGGGCCTGCGATTGGCGCCCGGCCTCCTCCCGCGCCTGACGGGTCGACGCTTCGGCTTTGCGGGTCAGCGCCTCAGCCTGGGCCAGCGCGTCCTCGGCCGCACGCTGCTGCCAGGTCGCGTATCCACCGAAGGCCGCCGCGCCCGCGACACACGCCGCGAGTACGAGGCGCGGCAGAGTGCGCCTGCCCGCAGGTCTGACCCGGTGAACGGGGGACCGGTCCCGCTCCCCGCCGGGCCGCATACCCGGGATGGTGGGCGGTTCCTGACGGACCGCCGCTATGCGTTGGAGTACCTGAGCCTTCATCGCGGTCGGCGGCTGCTCACTGACCGCGAGTCCCAGCCGCCCCGCTGTCGCGCTCAGTTCCCGCACTTCCTGGGTGCAGGCGGTACAGGCCGCCAAGTGCTGCTCGAAGCGGACGCGTTCCCGTTCGCCGAGGGCGTGCAACGCGTACGCCCCGGTCAGCGTGTGCAATTCGGCGTCCCGTCCCGGGCCGCCGCGTGTAGCCGCGCTCATGCGCTCACCCCCAGGCAGTCGCGCAGCCGGATGAGCCCGTCGCGCATTCGGGTCTTCACCGTGCCCAGGGGCACGGACAGCAGTTCCGCGACCTCGCGGTACGCGAGCCCGCGGTAGTAGGCGAGCGTCACCGACTGCCGCTGGAGGTCGGTGAGGGTGCGCAGGCAGCGGCGTACCTGCTCACGTTCGAGTCGGGCCTCGACCTGCTCGACGACGTCGTCGAAGGCCGGGGTCGCGCCGAGCCTGGCGGCCTTCTGCTCGCGCTCGCTGGCGGCCTGGGCAGAGCGCACCCGGTCCACGGCGCGACGATGCGCGAGGGTGAGCGTCCAGGTCAGCGCCGAGCCGCGGGACGGCTGGTAGCGCGCGGCCGTACGCCACAGCTCGACCAGCACCTCCTGGGTCACCTCGTCCGACTGAGCCGGGTCCCGCAGCACACTGCGGACGATGCCCAGCACGGGCCCGCAGACCGCGTCATACACCCGGGCAAAGGCCTCCTGGTCGCCCCGAGCCACCCGTACGAGCAGTTCGTCGAGACCAGGGCCGGCCGGCGGTGCCCCGGTGATGCGTACGGCTTCCTTCACGCGCTCGCTCTCCCCTCTCCCTGTGTTCCTCCAGATATACGGAGCGGGAGCGGGATCTGACTGCCCTTCGGCAGGACTTTTTCAGCCGATCCGGCAGCGGACCCGCGGGGGAGTGGGTCAGGCGGCCCTGTCCTGCTCCTGTTCCTGCTCCACCTGCGCGTTCCAGTCGCGCTTGATGGCCCGCCAGGCCTCGTCCGACTTGCCGAGACGCCAGTATCCGGAGATCGACAGCCGGGCCGCGGGGATACCGCGCTCCAGCCGCAGATGGCGGCGCAGCTCCTTCACCGCGCCCGCCTCACCGTGGACGAAGGCGTCCACGTCGCCCTCCGGGAAGTCCAGTCCCCGTACCGCGGCGATCAGCGCCTCGCCGACCGCCCGGTCACCCCGGTGCAGCCAGGTCACCGTCACACCGTCCGGGGTCGCGATCTTCTGTTCGTCCTCGGGCCCCGAGACTTCCACGAAGGCGTGCACGACCGCGCCCGCGGACAGTTGCTCCAGTGCGGCGGCGATGGCCGGCAGTGCGCTCTCGTCGCCCGCCAGCAGATGCCAGTCCGCCGCGGCGTCGGGCGCGTAGCCGCCGCCGGGTCCCAGCAGCCGGACCGTTTCACCGGGCTGCGCCCCAGCCGCCCACGGGCCCGCCAAGCCCTCGTCCCCGTGCACCACGAAGTCGATGGTCAGCTCCCGCTCGACGGGGTCCCAGGCACGCACCGTGTAGGTGCGGTTGCTCGGCCACTGCTCGCGGGGGAACTCCTCACGGATCCGGGCCATGTCGAAGGGCTCGGGGTAGCTCACTCCGGGCTGCGGGAAGACCACTTTGACGTACGCGTCCGTCGAGCCGTCCGTGCGGAACTCATCGAGCCCCGCACCGCCGAGGACGACGCGCACCATATGCGGACTGATCCGCTCCGTGCGCACCACCCGCGCCTCGTGGGTCGTCGGTGTCTTGCGGGCGGGCGTGTCTGCCACGGTGGTCTCCCTCGCTTCACAGCCTCGGTCAGAGCTGGATTTTGTTAGGGTAACCTAAGTCGGCGTCGCGTGGTGTCGACGCCCGCCGAATGCGCATGTCACGCGCCCAGTTCGGTCAGCAGCCGGTGCACCGCTCGCCCCAGACCCCAGCGCAGCGCGAGCTCCTCAAGGCGCCGCGGATCCCTTGCGTGCTTCGGCAGCGCCGGATCGAACTCGGGCAGCGGTACGTCATCGGCGACCCGCACCACCTTCGGGGCCACGGCGACATAGGCCCGGGACTCGTCCAGCCGCTTGCGCTGCGACGGGGTCAGCTTCGACGCCGGGTCGTCCACGGCCGCCATGATCCCGGCCAGGTCCCCGAAGGCGTCCAGCAGCTTCGCCGCCGTCTTCTCGCCGATACCGGGAACCCCGGGCAGACCGTCGCTCGGGTCACCGCGCAGCAGCGCCAGATCGGCGTACCCGGGGCCGTCCACGCCGTACTTCTCGCGCAGCACGGCCTCGTCGGTGGTCTGCATCATGCCGACGCCCTTCAGCGGATACAGCACCCGTACCCCGCGTGCGTCGTCCACCAGTTGATAGAGATCGCGGTCACCGGTCACGATGTCCACCGGGCCGCCCGCACGTCCCGCGAGCGTGCCGATGACGTCATCGGCCTCGTACCCGGCGACGCCCACCCGGGCGATCCCGAAAGCGTCCAGTACCTCTTCGATGATCGGTACCTGCGGGGAGAGCGTGTCCGGGACCTCCTCCTCATCCGGACCCGTCTCGGTCTCCACCGCCACCCGGTGCGCTTTGTACGAGGGGATGAGCTCGACCCGCCACTGCGGACGCCAGTCGGCGTCCATACAGGCCACCAGCTCGTCGGGGCGGTGGTCCTGTACCAGTCGGGTGATGAACTCCAGCAGCCCCCGCACGGCGTTGACAGGGGTGCCGTCGGGGGCGCGGACGGAGTCGGGCACCCCGAAGTAGGCGCGGAAGTAGAGGGAAGCGGTGTCGAGGAGCATCAGGCGTCGCGTCACAGGCCCGATGATGCCGTACCGAGGCGGCGGCGTTCGGCCCCGGCGCATCGCGGATGTCCCGCGGGTGTCACGAGCGTGAACTGGGTCACTGCTGGGTTTGCCGTGGGCGGCCGGGGGCAGCCGAGGTGCCGGAGCGAGCCTCAGCGGCAACCTGACCAGGGGCGACGCGGCCCGCCGCGCACTCCACGGCGCGCGGCCGGGACGCGGGCAGCCGGCGGGTACCTCCGCAGACCACTCTCCTCCCCCCACCGGTCTGGGCCCCGTCACATACAGTGGCGGGGCCCTCACCGTTGCGCCGGAGGCGGCGGTGCGATTGGGTGCCTGGATCTGCGTAAGGTTACTGAGTAGGAGGGAGGGACGACGCGATGGCAGACAAGGAGTCGATCCGTGTGGGGTCCGCCGTCCGCAGGCGGCGCAGGGCCCTCGCGCTCACACTCGCCGCCGTGTCCGAGCGCAGCGGACTGTCGGTGCCCTTCCTCAGCCAGATCGAGAACGAACGGGCCCGTCCCAGCATGCGCTCCCTCGACAGGGTGGCCGACGCGCTGGACACGACAGCCGCTGAACTGCTCGCCGCCGCGGACTCCGCGCGTGTGGTGGACGTGGTCCGGGCCCGAAGCCATGACAGCTCTCCGGACGTGGGCATACGGCCGCTTGTGCGCGGCCACCACCAGCTGCGCGCCGTCGAGTTCACCGGGGAGCAGGAAGGCGACCGGGAGTACCAGCACCGTGGTGACGAGTTGATGTACGTCGCCGACGGGGCGGCCGAGGTCGAGGCCGAGGGGCGGGTGTACCGCCTGGAGAAAGGCGACACCCTCTATCTGTCCGGAGGCGTACGCCACCGTTGGAGGGCCACCCTGCCGGGCACCCGGCTGCTCGTCGTCGGTGTCGGCGACCGTGTCGGGACCGGGTTGTGAGGCGCGTCGTCTCGCTCGTCCCGTCCCTCACCGAGGCGGTCGCCGTGAGCGCGCCGGGACTGCTGGTGGGTGCCACCGACTGGTGCAGCCACCCGGCCGACCTCGACGTGGTGCGGGTCGGCGGTACCAAGAACCCCGATCTCGCGTCGATCAGGGCGCTCGCGCCCGACCTCGTCATCGCCAACGAGGAGGAGAACCGGGCCCCCGACCTCGCGGCCCTGCGGGCCGCCGGGCTCGATGTCCTGGTGACCGAGGTGCGTACGGTGCCGCAGGCGTTCACCGAACTGGAACGGGTCCTGCGGGCCTGCGGCATCACCCGGCCGCGCTGGCTCGACGAGGCCCGCGCCGCGTGGGCGGCGGTGCCGCCGCCCGTGGCCGGTGAGCCGCGGCGGGCCGTCGTGCCGATCTGGCGGAGGCCCTGGATGGTGCTGGGACGCGACACCTTCGCGGGCGACGTCCTCGCCCGCCTCGGCGTCGAGAACGTGTACGCGGGCCACGCGGACCGGTACCCGCGCGTGCCGCTGGACGAGCTCAACGCGGTGGGCGCGGAGCTGGTCGTGCTGCCGGACGAGCCGTACCGCTTCACCGCGGAGGACGGGCCTGAGGCGTTTCCGGGAGTGCGCTCCGCGCTGGTGGATGGGCGGTTCCTGACGTGGTACGGACCCTCGCTGGTGACGGCCCCCGCCGCGCTGCGC
The DNA here is from genome assembly GCF_042724175.1 of Streptomyces sp. NPDC127084. Taxonomy (NCBI): domain Bacteria; kingdom Bacillati; phylum Actinomycetota; class Actinomycetes; order Kitasatosporales; family Streptomycetaceae; genus Streptomyces; species Streptomyces sp. NPDC127084. The sequence continues at coordinate 5,012 of NZ_JBHXFA010000072.1, read as the reverse complement.
GCCGCCCTGTGCTGATCTTCCGGCGACCCCGGGGCGGGTCACTCGGTGTCGCCGCACCCCGGTGAGCCCCGTTGCGCGGGGTGCCGGGGGTGTCGCGGTGTTCCGCACCCCGTAGCGGTGCCCGGTGTGTCCGGCCTCTATCTCCCCCCAGACTTCGTCCGGGGGGACCCCCGTACCGGGCTGGGGAGTCGGGGTTGCCCGTGCACGGGGCGCCGGGGGTGTCGCGGTGTACCGCACCCCGTGCGGTGGGCCGGAGTGTCCGGCCTCAAACGCCGGCCAGGCTGGGGGCTCGGGGTCGCCCGGCGCCCCGCGCAACGGGGCACCACCGGGTGCGGAACACCGCGACACCCGGCCATCCCGTGCAACGGGGCACCACGGGGTGCGGGGCGCCGGGGAGCGCGCTAGTTCGCGGCAGCGACGAGTCCCGACATCACGCGCACGTCCTCCCCCATCTCCGGGTGCCACTGCACCCCCAGCACCCAGCCCTCCCCCGCAAGCTCCACCGCCTCCACCGTGCCGTCGTCCGCGTGGGCCGAGGCGATGAGGCCGGTGCCCAGGCGGTCGACGGACTGGTGGTGGTAGGTGGGTACGGAGGACACCTCGGGGACCAGGCCCGCGTAGCGGGTGCCCGGGACCGGGGTGACGGGGTGGTGGCTGAAGACGCCGGGGGCTTTGGCATGGCCCTCCATGTGCTGGACCAACGTCCCTCCCAGGGCGACGTTCAGCAACTGCATGCCCCGGCAGATCCCGAGCAGTGGCGTGCCGGATTCAAGTGCCGCGTCGATCAGGGCGAGTTCCCAGGAGTCCCGCTCCCGGGCCGGGGGGCCGGTCCGGGGGTCGGGGGCGGCACCGTAGTGCACGGGCTCCACGTCCGGGCCGCCCGCCACCACGAGGCCGTCCAGCCGGGCCACCGTGTGTGCCGCGCGCTCCGGGGCGTCGGGCGGGAGCATCGCGGCGATGCCGCCCGCTGCCTGGACCAGGCGCGGATAGCCGACGGGCAGCAGTGCGGCGGGCAGCTGCCAGACGCTCCACGAGGCCGTGTCCAGGTAGGTGCTGACGCCGATGAGCGGCTGGGTCACGGTGAGGTTCCTCCTGTTGTCTCGATGATGTCAGTCGCGTTCGAGTTCGGCCTCGGCAGCCGCCAGCGCCGCGAACTCCTCCTCAGGCGCCTTGGCGACGAGACGGTGCCGACTGTAGAAGGCGAAGTACGCGAGCGCGACGCCGTACACCGCGAGCGCGATGAACGCTGCTTCCTTGTCCACCAGGAATGTCGCGACCAGCGCCGACAGTGCGAGGACGAACGCCACGGCCGAGGTGAGCACACCACCGGGTGTGCGGTAGGGCCGCGGCAGGTCCGGTTCGCGGCGCCGCAGCACGATGTGGGACAGCGCCATCAGCGCGTACGAGATCGTCGCGCCGAAGACCGCGATGTTCAGCATCCGGGCCCCGTCCCCGGTCCCCGCGGCCAGGGCGAAGCCGATGGCGCCGGGGATGAGCAGTCCCAGGTACGGGGACTTGCGGCGGCTGGTGAGGGAAAGGAAGCGGGGCAGATAGCCGGCTCGGGAGAGGGCGAAGAGCTGACGCGATCCGGCGTAGATCAGGGAGAAGAACGAGGCCACCAGGCCCGCGAGTCCCGCGTAGTTGACGAAGCGGCTCAGTGCGGTCGGATCGCCGTCTCCCTGCAGTGCCACCACCAGCGGGTTTCCGGCTTCCTGGATGGCCGCCGAGCCCTGGGCCCCGGTGGCGGCGAAGAAGGTGACCAGCGCGAGCAGGGCCAGTATCGCCATCGACAGGGCGAGCGCCTTCGGCATCGAGCGCACCGGGTCCTTCGCCTCCTCGGCGGCCAGCGGCACGCCTTCGACACCGAGGAAGAACCACATGCCGAAGGGGAACGCCGCCCAGATCCCCAGCAGGCCGAACGGCAGCCAGGAGCTGGAGCCGAGTGCGTCCTTGTCCACCGGGATGTCGTCGAGTCCGCTGACGTGGAAGTCGGTGAACGCGCCGACCGCGAAGATCAGCAGTGCGGCGACCGCGATGGCGGTGACGATGAGACTGAAGCGCAGGGCCTCGCCCACGCCCCACAGGTGGATACCGATGAAGACCACGAAGCAGGCGAGGTACACCGGCCAGCCCGACTCCAGGCCGAAGAGTCCCAGTGATTCGACGTAGTCGCCGATGAAGATGGAGATGGCGGCGGGGGCGAGGACGTACTCGATGAGGATCGCCGTGCCCGTGAGGAATCCGCCCCAGGTGCCGAGTGCGCGGCGGGCGAAGCCGTATCCGCCGCCCGCTGTCGGCAGGATCGCGGAGAGCTCGGCGAGCGCGAAGACGAGGCAGGCGTACATCACTCCCATCAGCACGGTCGCCACGGCGAGGCCGCCGAAACCGCCCTTGGACAGTCCGATGTTCCAGCCGGAGAAGTCGCCGGAGACCACGTAGGCGACCCCGAGGCCGGTCAGCAGCAGCCAGCCCGCGCTGCCGCGCCTCAGGGTCCGGCGCTGGAGGTAGTCGTCTTCGCCCGGCGGGGCGGTCTTGTTCCCTGTGGTGTTCCCTGTGGTGTCTTCGAGCGTCATGGCAGAGCTCCCGCGTGGGACCAATGGAATGACGCCATACCTTTGCGCTCGACTCCGGGTAACGCAAGGCCTGCGGGTCACGTTCGGGTTACGGCCTGCCGCGGTCGGCGGGTCTAGGCCAGGAAACCCCGCAGCAGCGCCGCCGTGCCCGCGCAGTGTTCGCGCATCACCTCGCGCGCCGCGTCGGCGTCCCCCTCCAGCACCGCCTCCACCAGCGCCATGTGCTGCTGCTGGGAGTGCTCCAGGTTGCGTACGAGCAGCGGGATGCAGTCCAGCAGATCGTTCACCGTCGCCCGCACCGCCGCGTACTGCGTGGTCAGTGAGGGGGAACCGGACAACTCGGCGAGCGTGAGATGCAGCAGTGTGTCGCAGCGCCGGTAGGCGTCCAGTGTCGCGTCATGTGTCGCCGCCAGCGCCCTCCGCAGCCGTTCGGCTGCCTCGGGGCTCAGTCCATGGGTCGCGCACAGCCCAGCCGCGCCCACCTCGAGCACCTCGCGGAAACGCAGGGTGTCCTCCAGGTCGACCGCGGCGACCCGACGGCGCAGCTCGTCCTCGTCGGCGGTGTGCCTGCGCTGCCGGACGAACGTACCGCCGTAACGGCCGCGTCGGCTCTCGACCAGACCCTGCTCCTGGAGGACCTTGAGTACCTCGCGCAGGGTCACACGGCTGATGCCCATGCGGTCGGCCAGCTCCCGCTCGGCGGGCAGCCGCTCGCCCCCGGGCACCAGACCGAGCCGTACCACCTGGAGGACCTGCTCCAGCGCCTCCTCGAAGCCGTTGCCCCCGCGAACCGGCCGCAGTACGGATGTCAGCCGGTCGGCCGTCTCGTGTGCCTCGCTCGTTTCCGCCACCTTGCGGTTCCCCCTTCCCAATCAATGGTCCTCGGCAATACCTTATGGCTTCCGGCTGACCTTAGGAGGCAGTTCCCGTGGCAGACCGCACACCCCCGCTGACCGTCGAGGAGCTCAGGACCCTTGTCGCGAGCGGTGAGATCGACACCGTAGTCCTGGCCTTCCCCGATATGCAGGGCCGCCTCCAGGGCAAGCGCTTCGCCGCGCCGTTCTTCCTCGACGAGGTGCTCGAGCACGGCACTGAAGGCTGCAACTACCTGCTCGCCGTCGACACCGAGATGAACACGGTGGACGGCTACGAGATGTCCTCCTGGGACCGCGGCTACGGCGACTTCGCCATGCACGCCGATCTCGGCACCCTGCGCCGTGTCCCCTGGAACGAGGGCACGGCGATGCTGATCGCCGACCTCGCCTGGAGCGACGGATCCCCGGTGGTGGCCGCACCACGCCAGATCCTGCGCCACCAGCTGGAGCGCCTCGCCGCCCTCGGCTACACCGCGCATGTCGGTACCGAGCTGGAGTTCATCGTCTTCAAGGACACCTATGAGCAGGCCTGGGACGCCGACTACCGCCACCTGACGCCCGCGAACCAGTACAACATCGACTACTCGGTGCTCGGCACCGGCCGCATCGAACCCTTGCTGCGGCGTATCCGCAACGAGATGGCCGGAGCAGGGCTGATCGTCGAGTCCGCCAAGGGCGAGTGCAACCCCGGCCAGCACGAGATCGCCTTTCGCTACGACGAGGCCCTGCTCACCTGCGACCAGCACGCGATCTACAAGACCGGTGCCAAGGAGATCGCCGCGCAGGAAGGTGTCTCGCTCACCTTCATGGCGAAGTACAACGAGCGCGAGGGCAACTCCTGCCACATCCATCTGTCCCTCCAGGACGCGGACGCACGCAATGTGATGGCGTCGCACCCCCACGAGAACGACGGGCACGGCGGGCACGGTATGTCGAAGACGATGCGGCACTTCCTGGCCGGACAACTCGCCGCGCTCCGCGACTTCTCGCTGCTGTACGCCCCGAACGTCAACTCGTACAAGCGATTCCAGCCCGGCTCGTTCGCCCCCACCGCCGTGGCCTGGGGCTTCGACAACCGCACCTGTGCCCTGCGCGTGGTCGGACACGGCCGCTCCACCCGCTTCGAGAACCGGGTCCCGGGCGGTGACGTCAACCCGCACCTCGCCGTGGCCGGAATGGTCGCCGCCGGGATCTACGGCATCGAGAACGAGCTGGAGCTCCCCGAGGTCTGCGCGGGCAACGCCTACGCCGCCGACTACGCGCACGTACCCACCACCCTCCGCGAGGCCGCCGAGCTCTGGGAGACCAGCCCCATCGCCAAGGCCGCCTTCGGGGCCGAGGTCGTCGCCCACTACCGCAACATGGCCCGGGTCGAGCTCGCCGCCTTCGACGCCGCGGTGACCGACTGGGAGCTCCGCCGCTCCTTCGAACGCATGTGAGGCACCCCTTGTCGCAACCGTACGAACTCGATGTGCTGAACCCGGCCACCGAGGAAGTCGTCGCCACGGTCCCCGGCGCCGTCGAACAGGACGTCGACACCGCCGTCGCGCGGGCTGCCGCGGCC